>CAZGOO010000068.1:0-5375 GCA_964527505.1 uncultured Oscillospiraceae bacterium
TCCGTTTTGACGCAGCTCAAAGCCTATGAGCGTTACAGAGAGAAGAATCCCACCGACCTGACGGCTTCGATGCTCTATGTGTCGGAAAAGATTCCGTTCGGCTTCAACTATGTCGATAACGACCTCGACGTGACCCACGACAACGACTATCAGGGCGACCACGGCACGCACGTTGCCGGCATCGCCGCCGCCAACAAAATCGCCGCGAGTGAGGTTGTCGGCGTTGCGCCGAACGCGCAGGTGCTTGTCATGAAAGTGTTCGGCAAAAACGGTGGCGCGTTTTTTGACGACATCATCGCCGCGCTCGAAGACTGCTTCGTGCTCGATGTGGACGCGGCCAATCTCAGCCTCGGCTCTCCGGCGGGCTTCTCGTCGGCGCGCGACCTGACCGATTATGCGGAGCTTTCCGAAAAGGTCTACGGCGAAATCAATGAGCACGACATCATCGTGGCCATTGCCGCGGGCAATGAGACCTCCGCAGCCAACGGCAACCCCCTCGGCACCAACAAAAACCTCACCTCCGACCCCGACAACGCCATCGTCGCCTCTCCCGCGACTTACCCGAACGCGACGGTTGTCGGCAGTGTGGAAAACTCGAAAGTTGCACTCAACTACATCCAAGTCGGCGAGGAGAAATTCGCCTATGCCGACTACTACGGCACCTTCTTCTCCATCACGGGCGAGCAGGAATATGTGATGATTCCCGGACTCGGCGCGGAGGAAGATTTTGAAGGACTCGATGTAGAGGGCAAGGTCGCGGTCATTTCGCGCGGCGTGCTCGATTTCACGACCAAGCAGACAAACGCCATGAACGCGGGCGCCATCGGCTGCATTATTTATAATAATGTAAACGAGGGTTTGATGTATATGCAGAGCGAAGCGACGTTCCCCGCAGCTTTTGTTACCATGCAAAGCGGCGAAACGCTGGCAAACGGCGCCGACGAAAACGGCTACGGCACGCTCTACATCAGCGACTACAACGAAGTGATGGTCATCGACAGCCCGCTTGCCGGGCAGATGAGCGACTTCTCTTCGTGGGGCGTCTCTCCCGAGCTGACGCTTCTGCCCGATGTGACCGCGCCCGGCGGCAACATCTACTCCACGCTTGACGGCGGCCTGTACGGCACGATGTCCGGCACCTCCATGGCAACGCCGCACATCACCGGTATGGCAGCGCTGGTTATGCAGTACCTCAAGGATTACTACGGCTTCCTCGAAGAGGATGACGCGTGGTACCACACGGTCACGGAAGCCCTCATCATGTCCACCGCAGAGCCGATTTACGAATCCGAGGGCATCCTCTATTCCCCGAGACTGACCGGCTCCGGCGTTGCCAATGTTTACGACGCCGTGCGCAGCAATGCCTACCTCACCGTCAACGGCTCCTCGCCGAAAGTTTCCTTCGGCGACGACGACGAAAAGACCGGCAAATACACCTTTCATTTCACCATCCACAACCTCTCGGCGGCTTATCGCACCTTCCGCCTCGACGGCGCGGCGATGACCGACCGGTATACCGAAATTTCGGGTCTGAAGTTCATGGGCGAAACCGCGCGCAACCTCGGCGCGAAGTTCTCCTTTGAAACGACGGGCGAGATTGCCTATGACTACGACGGCGACCGCCTGCTCACGGCAAACGATATTTCCGCGCTGCTTGCCGATATCAACGCCGGCAAGAAGATCGAAAACAACGAATTTGACCTCAACGGCGACGGCCTGATCGACACGGCCGATGCGCAGATGCTCTATGAAACCCTGACCCTCTGCGGCGAGGGCAAGTATGTCATCGTTCCGTCCGCGGACAGCGTGACCGTCACCGTGACGCTTGAGCTCATCGACGAGGACAAGGCGTACATGGACGAAAACTACGAAAACGGCATCTATGTGGACGGCTTCGTCCGCTGCTATGCCGCAGACGGCGGCGTAGACCTCAGCCTGCCGTTCGTCGGCTTCTACGGCGACTGGTCGGCCGCGCCCGTCATCGACGAAAAATCGTGGATTCACGAAGACGAGCTCTTCGTTAACCGCTACTACAGCGTCCTCTGGTCCACGCCCTATTCCTACACCATCGGCGAAAACCCCTACATCGCCGAAGCCTACGACCCCGCGCACAACGTCCTTTCGCCGAACTTCGACGGCAATCAGGACGCCATCAGCGATATCTACCTCGGCCTGATGCGTAACGCCAAGCGCCTGACCTTTACATGGACGGACGAAAACGGCAACGAGCTCTACAAAACCGAGGCCGATTACATCCGCAAGAGCTATTACAGCAGCTCCTACGGCCTTTGCGTTCCTTTCATCTACAATTCCTACGTCGGCGACTACTACACCTTCTTCGATGACTACGGCGACCCCCTCTTCGAGGAGCTTGACCGCGTTTACTTCACCATCGACGCCTATCTTGACGACGGCGACGAAGTGGTAGACGACAGCTACACCTTCCCCTTCGTGCTCGACACCACCGCGCCCGTCATCGACGAAGAGAGCGTGCGCATGGTCGAGCTTGCCGGCGGCAGACGCAAGCTGGTCTTTGACGTCTCCGACAACTACGACATCGCGGCCATCGTGACCGTTACGATGGCAAACGGCATTTTGGACACCATCCCCGTGGACACCAAGAACCCCAAGGTGGACGGCGAATCCGATGTGATTTCCATCGATGTGACCGGCTACGACACCGATTTCTACATCGCCGTGTGCGACTACGGCCTGAACGAGTCGTACTACTATGTCACCTTTGAGGGCGAGCAGAACATCGACGCCGACGCGTTCTACGGCTACCGCGCCTATTCCTACATGGAAACGAGCTACGGCTACGCCACCGTGGACTACAGAAGCTGGGTCTCCTTTACAGACCCGTCGCTGCTTGTGCGCCACTCGACCGACTACACCGACGACATGACGATGGTCGCGGCCGCCGACTATGTGGACGGCTACGTGATCGGCGTGGACGAAGACGGCGCAATCTTCACCATGAAAGCCGGCCGATATGAGCGCTCGCCGCTCGGCGACATGAGCGAATATCCCCGCGCACTTGCCATGGCGTTCGACTTCAAGAACAAGGTTATGTATGTTCTGACGGACGAAGAGGCAGCGGGCTCCGGCGGCTACCTGCTCACGCTCGATATCCTCACGGGTGAAATTGAGGAGCTGGGTATTCTCAAAGGCTTTGCCGAGGGCAGTCAGGCGCTCACGCTTGCCTGCGACAATGCGGGCGTGCTCTATGCCATCGAATCCGGCACGGGCGTGCTTTGCACCATCGACCCCGAAACGCTCACCGCCACCGCCGTCGGCGAGACGGGCTATGTGCCGGTGGACGAATACGGCAACAGCTACTACCAGTCGATGACGGTCGATCACTTCACCGACACCCTTTACTGGATGGCCAACCAGAGCACTGACGGCGACAATGCCTTCCTGCAACTCGATAAGCGCACGGGCGAAATCGTCAAGCGCTCCGCAATTCAGAACAACAGCACCTTTACCGCCATCTTCCGTCCCTACACCGACGCAACGGACGTGTTCCCGAACGACGGCGAGGCGACGAGCATCGTGCTGGCCGAAAGCGAACTGACCTTGGCCGCGGGCACGACCTACAAGCTCGAAAGCTACATTGAGCCTTATTATGTCAGCGCGGGCGACCTCTTCTGGGAAAGCAGCGACGAGACCGTTGCCACCGTTTCGGCGGGCGTGATCGAAACGCTTTCCACCGGTACGACCACCATCACCGTGCGCGCCGCAAGCGGCATAAAAGCGCAGTGCGAAGTAACCGTCTTTGAGGTGGGCGCGAAGCTCAAGCTCTACGACGGCGGCTGGGACTATCAGTGGCTTGCCTTTGACGCGGCGAACCCCGAAAAGGCGCAGCCTGTGTTGAATGCGACGCAGCCGGAGTATGACACCGACATCTTCCTTGCGGCAGCCTATGCAAACGGCGCGCTCTACGCCTTCGACTCGGGCGGCACGCTCTATAAGCTCGACCCCGAGACGCTGCAAGGCGACCGCATCGGCACAAACGCCGCGATCGGCGGCTACTCCGCAACCCCGCTTATCGCTCTGACCTACAACTATGCCGACGGCTACTTCTACGGCATCACGCAGGAATCTGTCTCCTATTGGGAGAGCAGCTACAACCTCATCCGCCTCAATCCCTACAATGTTTCCTACGAAGTGCTCGGTCAGTTCGACGCGAACCTCGGCACGGTCATGAACCTCGCCGTGGACGCCGAGGGCAACTTCTACACCGTCGCAGACATTCCCATGGGACGCTGGGGCTCCATCGCGGCGCTGTGCACCTTCACGGTCGAATCCGACATCGTTGAGGGCATCGTCTTTGCCAACCCCATCACGGAGTTCTATGACGCGCCCTCGCAGTACACCTTTAACTCCCTGACCTACTCCTTCGGCGACGAATGCCTCTACTGGGCGGATTGCGAAGGCCATCTGCGCCACATCGACCCCGTAACGGGCGAAATGCTCGACCTCGGCATCATTGCGGAAAACGATTTCACCGTGCAAAATGTGTGCCTGTTCGACACGCCGGAGAAAGAGCCCGAATCCGAGCTTCCCGAGGCGCAGGAGCTTCGCGCAAACGACCGCATCCTCGTCCTTGAGGGCGGCACGGCCTTTGTCGGCGCGTCCGTCGAGCCGTGGAACGCCAAGGCGAACCTGACCTACAAGACCGACGACGAAAAAGTCGCGACCGTTGACAAAAACGGCAAGATCACCGCGCACGCCGTCGGCGAGACCGTCCTGACCGTTCTGGAAAAGAACAGCGGTCTGGAAAAGAAGATTACCGTTTGCGTCGTGGCCTCTGCGGGCAGCCTTTACAGCGTCATTTCCGACGGCTCGTCCTACTACTGGATCAGCTTCAAGGATTCCGACCCGACCGATTTCGAGCTGCTTGCCATCGGCAACTCCGAAATGATGCCCGTCGGCGGCACCTACTTTGACGGCCTGTATTATGTGTTCTGCCAAGGCGGCGAAGAAGTGGCCTACAAATACTTCTTGGCCACGGTCGATCCCGCCGCAAACTACAAGATGCAGGTGCTCTCGCAGGTGCACGGCATGATCTACGACATGACCTACGACTACACCACGGGCGTGCTCTACGCCATCTACGACGACGGCGGCAGAACGACCGCGCTGGCGCAGGTGGATACCGCCACGGGCGAATTGTACACGCTTTGCAGACTGCCCGAGCACATGGTCAGCCTCACCGCCGACGCGAAGGGCGACCTCTACGCCGTCGCGGCAACCGGCAACCTCTACGCCGTTTCCGCCGACGGAGCCTACCGCCACCTCGGCACGGCGCCCACGCAGACTTCCTACATCTCCCAGTCGATGACCTACGACTACAACACCGGCAACTACTA
>CAZGOO010000069.1:0-5245 GCA_964527505.1 uncultured Oscillospiraceae bacterium
GCTACATCGGCTACCATCTGCAAAACGCCATCGGCAACGAGCTTGCCGCGCGCGGTCTGCAAAAGGACGTCGCCACGGTCGTCACGCAGGTGCTCGTAGACGAAAACGACCCCGCGTTCCAAAATCCCACGAAACCCGTCGGCGCGTTTTACGACAAGCAGACCGCCGAGCGCCTCGCCGAGGAAAAGGGCTTTGTCATGGTCGAAGACGCCGGGCGGGGCTACCGCCGCGTTGTCCCCTCCCCGAAGCCCGTCGATGTGGTGGAAAAAAACACCGTCAACGCGCTCATCGCCTCCGGCTGCGTGGTCATCACGGTCGGCGGCGGCGGCATTCCCGTCGTGCGCCGCGAGGGAAAGCTCATCGGCACACCCGCCGTCATCGACAAGGACTTTGCCTCGGCGAAGCTGGCGGAGCTCGTTCACGCGGACGCTTTGGTCATTCTCACCGCCGTTGAGCGCGTGTGCATCCACTGGGGCAAGCCCGAGCAGCAGTCCCTTGCGGAAATGACCGTCGAGGAGGCCGAGCGCTACTGCGCCGAGGGGCATTTTGCGCCGGGCTCCATGCTTCCGAAGGTCAAGGCGGCCGTCTCTTTCGCTAAAACGGGCGGCACGGCCATTATCGCCTCGCTGGAAAACGCGGGCGCGGCCGTTCGCGGCGAATCGGGCACGGCGGTACATCTGTAAATCGTTTTTCGGAGCGGGTCTGTACGACCCGCTCTTTTTTTACAAAAAACGGCTGACGCCCGAGGGCGCCAGCCGAAATGCTTCAGTGCTTCTTTTTGCCGTTGAGCATCGCGTTGGTGAGGATGCCGAGAATCAGCGCGCAGGCAACGGAAGTGACGGTGACTTCGCCGAACGAAACAGCCATCCCGCCGACGCCGGCGATGAGGATGACGCAGACCACGAAGAGGTTGCGGTTGTCGTTGAGATCGACATTTTGAATCATCTTCAGGCCGGAAACCGCGATGAAGCCGTAGAGCGAGATGCACACGCCGCCCATGACGCAGTTCGGAATGCTTGCGAGGAAGGTCGCAAACGGGCCGAAGAACGAGATAACGATGGCCAAAATTGCCGTTGCAAGGATGGTCACGACGGAGGCGTTGCCGCTGATGGCGACGCAGCCGACGGATTCGCCATAGGTCGTGTTGGGGCAGCCGCCGAAAATCGCGCCCGCAATCGAGCCGACGCCGTCGCCGAGGAGGGTGCGGTGCAGGCCGGGGTCTTCCAAGAGATCCTGCCCGATGATGGACGAAAGATTCTTGTGGTCGGCGATGTGCTCGGCAAAGACGACGAACGCCACGGGCACATAGGCCACGGCGATGGTGGCAAGATAGCTGCCGTCGAGCTCGCGCACGCCCTTGAGCGCTTCAAGGAAGGTGAAATCGGGGAGCCACTGGATGTGGTTGAAAAGGTCGAGGTTGATAATCAGAAGCGCGTCGTTGCCGACGGCCTTGCCGATGAGTGTGAAAACAAGGGAAAGGATGTAACCTGCAAGAATGCCGATGATAAAGGGCACCATTTTGAGCATTTTCTTGCCGAAAACGGAGCAGAGCATCGTCACGGCGAGCGTCACGAGGCCGCAGAGCATCGCAAGATAGCTGCTGCCGCCCGCGGTGGCGGTCATGAGGTCGCTTACGGCGTTGCCCGAAAGGCTCAAACCGATGATGGCGACGGTCGGGCCGATGACGACGGCGGGCATCAGCTTATCAATCCACTTCACGCCGCACAGCTTGACCGCAACGGCCAGAACGACATACACAAGTCCCGCAAAGGTCGCGCCCAAGATGAGGCCGAGGTAGCCGAGCTGCATACTGACCGCGCCGGCAAAGGCCGTGGCCATTGAGCCGAGGAACGCAAAGGAGCTTCCGAGGAACACCGGGCTGCGGAAGCGGGTGAAGAGCAGATACACAAGCGTGCCTACGCCCGCGCCGAGGAGCGCGGCGGTCTGGCTCATGCCGTGTCCGGTGATGGCGGGCACGGCAATGGTCGCCGCCATAATCGCAAGAAGCTGCTGGATCGCGAAGATGATCGTTTGGCCGAATTTCGGTCGGTCTTTCACGCCGTAGATCAGGTTCATTGTCTTTTCCTCCGTATTTTCTTTTTCCGAATATGCTTTCGGCCACGGCGCGAAAAAACGCCCCGTCGCAGGGCGACAGAGCGTAAAACCAAGGAACGAATGCGCGAAATTTTCGCAAGCGCCCCCGATTTGCCGCCGTGCCTCTGCGGATGCCGCCGATCAGACACATCCTGCGAATGTTAACACAAAATGACAAATTTGTAAAGGGGGTGCTCAAAATTTCTCGTTTTTCTACAAAATATTCAGACCATACGGGCAAAAATGCGCGCAAATTTGCACATTGTGCCGAAATCACTGCGCGTCTTTCGGAAACGGAAGCAGCACGAAGCGGCACGCCTTGCAGCAATAGGCCAGCGCGCGCTGCGTGCGGAAAACGGGCGATTTTGTGAGGGTAACGCCGTCCTCCCCTGCCTCGCTGTACGCGAAAAAGGGCGGCACCGCGTCTTCGGCCAGCCACCACAGCCGCGTTTTCCCCGCGGGGATATAGCCCTTTTCCATCGGCGCCTTGCAATAGGGGCAGTCCATCTTCAGACCTCCCGCCGCCCCTGAAGCGCGCGCAGAAGCGTCACCTCGTCGGCATACTCAAGCTGGCTGCCGACGGGCATCCCGTAAGCCAGACGCGTCACGCGCACCTCCATCGGCCGCAGCAGCCGCGAAAGGTACATCGCCGTGGCTTCGCCCTCCGTGTCGGGGTTGGTCGCCATGATGACCTCCCGCACGCCGCCCTCGGCGACGCGCGCAAGAAGCTGGCGGATGCAGATATCGTCCGGCCCGATGTGATTCAGGGGCGAGATCACGCCGTGCAGCACATGGTAAACGCCGCGAAATTCTCTCGCGCGCTCCATGGCAATCACATCTTTCGGCTCGGCGACCACGCAGACCGTGCCGTGGTCGCGGCTTTCGTCTGCGCAGACGGGGCAAAGCTCCAAATCCGTCAGATTCTGGCAGACGGGGCAAAGGTGCACCGCCTTTTTCGCCTGCAAAATCGTCTCGGCAAACTCCTGCGCCTGCTCGTCCGGCAGGCTCAGCAGATAAAAGGCAAGCCGCTGCGCGGTTTTGCCGCCGATGCCCGGAAGCCGCGCGAACTGCTCGGTGAGCCGCTCGAGCGCGGCGGGAAACGCGCGCATTACAGAAGTCCCTGCAAGCCGCCCAGATTCAGGCTGCCGGTGATTTTCGACATATTCCGCTCGGCCTCGGCCTCGGCCTTGCGCATGGCCTCGTTGACCGCCGCAACGACCAAGTCCTGAAGCATTTCCACGTCTTCGGGATCGACCGCCTCGGGCGCGATGGTAACGGAAAGCACTTCGTGCTTGCCGTTGACGCTGGCTTTGACCGTGCCGCCGCCGACCGTCGCTTCATACTGCGCCGATTCCATCTGCTCCTGCATTTTCAGCATATCCTGCTGCATTTTCTGAACCTGCTTCATTGCGTTCATGTTCATGCCGCCGCCCATCGGGCCGCGATATCCGCCTTTTGCCATAATTGCGCTCCTTTGAAGTTATTTGAAATCGATAATGTCGGAATAACGCTCCATACGCTTTGCAAAGTCCTCCGCGCCGCCCGTTTGCACGGCGGTGTCGAAGCGGACGGTAATTCTGCGGCCGACGACGGCCGAAGCCGCTTCGCCGAGCGTCTGGAGCACTTCGGGTTTGTTGACGATGCGGGTGGTAAAGTCGCTGTCCGATTGCAGTTTGAGCACATCGCCCGAGAGCAGACCGCGAATGGGCGCGTGCTCCGAGCCGGAGAAGAAACCCGAAACGGGCGGGCGCAAAAGACTGCGCGCCTTTTCCAGAAATTCCGGCCAGAATGCGCCGTTTTCCTGCGCGGGCGCAGGAGGTACCTCTTCCCACGGGGCGCTTTCTTCCCACGGCGCTTCTTCCTCCGGCGGCGGCTCGGGCAAGTCCGATTCCTCGGTCGGCGCCTTTCGCACGGCGAAATTTCCCGCCGCGATTTTCGCCTCGAGTCTGGAAATGCGCGCGGCAAGCGCGTCGGCATCAAAGGATGCCTCCGGCTCGCACAGGCGAATGATGCACAGCTCCGCATCGATGCGGCGGTTTTGACTGCCTCGGAAGCCCGCTGCCGCGTCGCGCAAAACGCGCGTGATGCGCAGAAGCTCCCCTGCGGAAAACATGGCCACCAGCCGCTCCAATTCCTGTTGCGTGCAAATGCCCGAAAGCATCGAAAGCCCGCTTTTCGGCGCGCTGCGCAAAATCAAAAGGTCGCGCGCGACGGTGCAAAGTTCGTCGAGCATGGCGGCAAGGTCTTTGCCTTCGGCATACTGCTGTTCGAAAAGCGCAAGCGCCTGCGCCGTCTTGTGCGCGGCGACGGCCTGCATCATTTCGGCCGTTTTCCGCGTACCTGCAAGGCCGAGCGTTCGGCACACCTGCTCCACATCCACGCGCTCGGCCGCAGCCGAAGCGCACTGGTCCAAAAGCCCGATGGCGTCGCGCATTCCGCCGTCGGCAAGTCGGGCAAGAAACGCCGCCGCCTCGGGCTCGAGGGCAATGCCCTCCTGCTGCGCGATGAAAAGCAGCCGCTCGGAAATATCCTCGGCAAGCAGCCTGCGAAAGGCAAAGCGCTGGCAGCGCGAGAGGATCGTCGCGGGGATTTTGTGCAGCTCGGTCGTTGCGAGAATGAACACAAGGTGCTCCGGCGGCTCTTCGAGAATTTTTAAGAGCGCGTTAAAGGCGCTCGTCGAGAGCATATGCACCTCGTCGATGATATACACGCGCTTTTTGACCTCGGCGGGCAGATACACCGCGTCGTCGCGCAGCGCGCGGACATTGTCTACGCCGTTATTCGAGGCGGCGTCGATTTCCAGAACGTCCGTACACGCGCCCGAGCCGATGGAGCGGCAGGCGGCGCATTCGTTGCAGGGGTTGCCGCCGACGGGATGCTCGCAGTTGATCGCCTTTGCCAGAATATAGGCGCAGGAGGTCTTGCCCGTTCCTCGCGAGCCGGTGAAAAGATAGGCGTGGCTGAGCTTATCGGTCATGCGCTGGTTTTTCAGCGTCTGCGTGACCGCCTGCTGACCGACCACGTCGTCAAAGGTGCGCGGACGGTATTTTCGGTAAAGCGCCTGATACAACTTCCCACACCTCCTTTTTATGCTCTGCTGAAAAACGCAGGAGCGCCCAGCGCTCCTGCGTCTTCGACCCATGACAAGATC
>CAZGOO010000070.1:0-2931 GCA_964527505.1 uncultured Oscillospiraceae bacterium
TCATCGGCACGCCGTAGGTCGAAAATTTCACGCCGAGCGTGTGGTCGAAGCGCGCGATGGCCTTGAGCAGCCCCACGCAGCCCACCTGAAACAAATCGTCCGGGTTCTCTCCGCGGCCGATGAACTTTTGAATGACCGACAAAACCAGTCGCAGATTGCCCTCGACAAGCGCCTGCCGCGCCCGCGCGTCGCCCTCGGCAGCGCGCACGAACAGCGCGTTCATCTCCTCGTTTTTCAGCGTTTTGAGCCTTGCGGTGTTCACGCCGCAGATCTCCACTTTGCCCTGCATACGACTTCCTCCGATTTCCGAACGCTTTTCGCGTTGCGCATACAGTATTCCCCGGAAATACCGCCGCTACGCCGAGAAAATACACGCGCAAGCGCCCCGTATCCGCAGGATTTTGCCGAGCTCGGCAAAATCCGAACTTTTTTGCGCGTTTTCGCGCCGAGTCGGTTTACATAATGCAAAATTATCAAATCACGGTTGGAGATTATTTTGCACATACTCATTCAATATTCATTCATATTCAGCACATTCGCCGCCGTATGCGGGGGACAAAAATCGACAAAAACGCGGCTCGGCGCGTGTTTTGCACACTATGCACAAGGTTTTGCACAGGTTGATTGTCGAAAACTTTTTGCATTGCCTGCATAGCAGGTTTCCATAAGAACATTTCAAGAATTCGGGAAAAGCTGCGCCCGTTCGCGCGCGGAAAGCTGCGGATAGAGCGCGCGGTTGAGCGCACCGGACAGAAGCCGCGCGAAAAAGCGGATTTTTTCGTCGATGTCGCGCGGCGTGAGGATGCGATTCTCCCGCGCGCCGAACACCGCCGCGCCCGCGACGGTCGGAACGCCGAGGCTGCACACGGGCACGCCCAGCGTTTTTCGGTCAAGGGGCGCGCGGTGGTTGCCCACGCCCGAGCCCGGCACGATGCCCGCGTCGGAAAGCTGCACGCTCGTGCAAAGCCGCGTTTCCTCGGCGGCGCACAGAGCGTCGATGACCAGAACGCTTTCCGGGCGGACGCACGCCGCCGCAGCGCGCACGATCTCTGCCGACTCGATGCCCGTCGTGGCCAAAACGCCCGGGCAGACGGCGCTCACCTCGCGAAACGCGGAAAAATGCCCCGGAAGATGCGCGCGCAGATGGCGCGTTAAAAACACGCGCTCGATAGACTGCGGGCCGAGCGCATCGGGCGTGACGGCGCGGTTGCCCAGCCCCACGAGCAGCACGCTGCCCTCGGGGAGCATTTTTCGGAGCCTCTGCGCCAGAAGCGCGCGCAGGCGCGGAAAATCGGCCGTTTGCGGGTCAAATTCCAGCGTTTCGTAGCTTCCGCAGGGTTTTTTCAGCGCATTTGCGCCGCGCGCATCGAGAATTTCCACGCGCTCGAGCGTCACATCGCGAATGCAGCGTTTTCGCGCCAAAACGCCCTCAAGGCGCGTCGTGTGCGACGCATCGCGCAGAAAAAGCGCCCGCGCTTCGGACGCAAGATCGGTTCTCGGAATCATATTTCGCGCCTCCTTTGGCGATAGCTTGCCCCGTATTCTCAAAAAAGTCAAAAATTTTTGAAAAAAAGTGAAAAAAGCACTTGCTTTTGTTTGCACGCGAGGTTATAATTGATTTCTGCGTGAAGATGAATCCGTCCGAAAATTCGGACAAGAACCCGCAAGGAGGTGGAATCCGTGCCCAACATCAAATCCGCAAAGAAGAGAGTTTTACTTTCCCGTGCTGCGAACGAGCAGAACAAGATGGCGAAGTCTGCGCTGAAGACCACCATCAAGAAGTTCGACGCCGCTGTCGCCGGTGGCGACCGCGCCCAAGCCGAGGCCGCCTACAAGGCTGCCGTGACCGCCGTCGATAAGGCTGTCAACAAGGGAATCCTTCACAAGAACAATGCCGCCCGCAAGAAGAGCAGCATGACCGTGAAGATGAACGCGATGGCGTAAGCAAAAACGGAAGTTTTTTCCGCCTGACGGACGTGTCCGTCAGGCTTTTGCTTTTTTCTTGCCATCGCGCGCAAAGCGGAGTATAATCAGAAAAGAACGCGTTTCGGGAGGGACTGCCATGGACTTTGAATCGGCCGCGCTGACGGCGCTGCCCGGCATCGGCGCAAAGCGCGCGGCGCTCTTTGAAAAATTGGGGGTAAGCACCGTCGGAGATCTTCTGCGCTTTTTCCCCCGCGACTACGACGACCGCACGCGCCTTGTGCCCATCTGCGAGCTCGAGGCGGGCACGCCCGCCTGCTTCGTCGCCTCCGTCGTCTCCACGCCGCAGACGCACCGCATCCCGAAGCCCGGGCAGAGAATGCTCGAACTGACGAAAGTGACCGTCGCGGATCACACTGCGCGGCTGAATCTGACCTTTTTCAACGCCCCTTATGCCGCGCAGCGTCTGCAACGCGGCGAGACTTACTGCTTCTACGGCACGCTCTCGGGCGATTACCTCGGTTACGCGATGACCAATCCCCTCTTTGAATCGCCCGAGGAGGCGGGGCAGGTCACGCGCTGCATCGTGCCCGTCTATCCTCTGACGGCGGGGCTGAACAACAAGACCGTCATGCAGACGGTCGAAAGCGCGCTCAACCTCTGCGGAGCGAACTGCCCGCAGCGCATCCCTGAAGAAATCGAGCGGGAGTACTATTTAATGCCCGTCGAAACCGCCCTGCGGCAAATTCACAGGCCGCAAACCGCCGCGCAGCTCTGCGAGGCGCGCAGGCGGCTGGCCTTTGAGGAATTTTTCGTGTTTTCCGCCGCGCTGATGCTTCTGCGCGAGCGCAGAAAGGACGCGGGCGGGCCGCGCCTGTCGAGCGGAGAACTGCCGCGCTTTCTGGGCGCGCTGCCCTTTGCCATGACCGAGGCGCAGACGCGCGCCCTGAACGAAATTCTCTCCGACCTCACCTCCGGCCGGCAGATGAGCCGGCTTCTGCTCGGCGA
>CAZGOO010000070.1:3031-5243 GCA_964527505.1 uncultured Oscillospiraceae bacterium
CCCGTGCAGAGCTTCTTGGTCGATGAGAGCTACCGCAAGCGGCTCAACGCCTTCGTGCGCAAGCAGGCCGCCGAGGGACACCAGAGCTACATCGTCTGCCCCGCCATCGAAGAGGGTGACGACGATTCGCGCAAGGCCGTCACGCAGTGGGCCGAGACGCTTCGGGAGCTTGTTTTCCCCGATTTGCGCGTCGCGCTTTTGCACGGCAGAATGCAGGGCGCGGAAAAAGAGCAGATCATGGCCGATTTCGCGGCGGGCGCCTACGACATCCTCGTCTCGACCACCGTCATTGAGGTCGGCGTGGACGTGCCGAACGCGACTTTGATGCTCATTGAAAACGCCGACCGCTTCGGTCTGTCGCAGCTTCATCAGCTTCGCGGGCGCGTCGGGCGCGGGCAGGCGCAGTCTTACTGCATCCTCGTTTCGGAAAACCGCAACGCCGAAACGCTCGCGCGGCTCAAGGCGCTCGTGCGCTGCACCGACGGCTTCACCGTCGCGCAGGAGGACTTAAAGCTGCGCGGCCCGGGCGATTTCTTCGGAAGCCGCCAGCACGGTCTGCCGAATCTGCACATGGCGGGGCTTGCGGACAACACCGAGGTTTTGCAGCAGGCGCAGCAGGCGGCAAAGCAGACCCTTTCGGAAAAACGCGCGCTTCCCGAGCCCCTGCGCGCGCAGATTTCGCGTCTGCTCGAACGCGGCGAATTTTCCGTGAACTGAATTGTTACGAAATGATTGCAGAAGTTAAGGAAAGGTTACAAAAATAAAGGTTGAATTTTGGGCAAAAAGCCTGTATAATATACGGACAGAATACCATTGGAGGCACATAACATGAACAAACCGATCGTTCTGATCGTGATGGACGGCGTCGGAAAGGGCGACGGCGGCGCGGGCGATGCCGTGGCGCTGGCAAAGACCCCCACGCTCGACCGTCTGTTTGCCGAATGTCCCTATACTTGGCTCAAAGCGCACGGCACGGCCGTCGGCCTGCCCACGGACGACGATATGGGCAATTCCGAAGTCGGCCACAACGCGCTCGGCTGCGGGCAGGTCTATTCGCAGGGCGCAAAGCTCGTGGGCGAATCGATTGAAAGCGGCGCGCTCTTCGCCGGGCAGACTTGGAAAGACCTCGTTGCCAACTGCACGCAGGAGGGTAGAGCCTTTCATTTTCTCGGGCTTTTGTCCGACGGCAACGTCCATTCCAATATTTCGCATTTGTTCGCGCTTCTGCGCCGCGCGCACGCCGAGGGCGTGAAAAAGGCGTACTGCCACATCCTGCTCGACGGCCGCGATGTGCCCGCCACTTCCGCTTTGGACTATATCTCCGCGCTGGAAGAAGTGCTCGCGGAGCTTCGCGCGGACGGCTGCGACTATCGCATCGCCTCCGGCGGCGGCAGAATGCAAATCACCATGGACCGCTACGAAGCGAACTGGGCCATGGTCGAAGCCGGTTGGCGCACCCATGTGCAGGGCCTCGGCCGCCGCTTCGCTTCGGCGCAGGAGGCCGTGGAAACCTATCGCGCGGAGCTCGGCTGCATCGATCAGGACTTGCCCGCGTTCGTTATCGAGCGCGAAGGCGCGCCCGTTGCCAAAATCGAAAACGGCGACAGCGTGATTCTCTTTAACTTCCGCGGCGACCGCGCGCAGGAGATCTCCCTCGCGTTCGATCGCAAAGATTTCGACAAATTCGACCGCGGCGACTTTACGGGCGTGCACTACGCCGGAATGCTCGAATACGACGGCGATTTGAAGATCCCCGCGCACTACCTCGTGCAGCCGCCCGTCATTACCAACACGCTCACGGAGCTTCTTTGCGCGCACGGCATCCGCGAATACACCATCTCCGAGACGCAGAAATACGGCCATGTGACCTATTTCTGGAACGGCAACCGCTCCGGCAAGGTCTGTCCCGAGCTGGAAACCTATGAAGAAATCGCCTCGGATGTGATTCCTTTCGAGCAGGCGCCGCAGATGAAGTCCCGCGAAATCACCGACCGCCTGATTGCCGCGATGGAGTCGAAACACTACGACTTTTTGCGCTGCAACTACCCCAACGGCGACATGGTCGGCCACACGGGCGTTTTGAGCGCGGTTGTGACGGCCATGGAGTGCGTCGATGAGAGCGTCGGCCGCGTGCTTGAGGCGGCAGACCGCCTCGGCTACACCGTGCTCATCACCGCCGACCACGGCAACGCCGACCAGATGACCGAAACCA
>CAZGOO010000071.1:0-5211 GCA_964527505.1 uncultured Oscillospiraceae bacterium
TGAAAGAAAAGGGCTACTACATCGTGCTGCTCGTATGCGCGGTGGCGGTGGGCGTGTCCGGTTTCTTTCTCCTGCGCGGGCGGCTCGAATCGACCGACCCGACGGACGGCTCCTTGAATCCCTCGGCAAGCGGCAAGCCCGGCATATCGGGCGACGGCAAGGTGAATTTCGCCGACCCGACCGAGGGCAAACAATCCCCCGTGCTGCCGGTCAAAGGCGACGTGATTTTCGACTACGCGGTCGATGTTCTGGCCTACAACGAAACCACGCGCGACTGGCGCACGCATGAGGGCGTAGACTTCCGCGCGGAGGCGGGCGGGCAGGTCGTCGCCGCGCTCGACGGCACGGTCTACGCCATCTATGACGACGCCGCACTCGGCACGACCGTCGTCTTGCGCCACGAAAACGGCTACACGACGCACTATTCCAATCTCTCCGAAGAAGTGCCCGTCAAAGTCGGCGATTCCCTCAAGGCGGGCGAGGTACTCGGCACAATCGGCCAAAGCGCGGGCATTGAAACGGCCGCGCCGCCGCATCTGCACTTTGCCGTCTACAAAGACAACCGCCCCGTTGACCCCATTGCCTTTCTTCGGGGCAATTAAATCGCGCACCGCATCGCAAGGCGCTTGCGATGCGGCGTTTTTTATGGTATGATTAGAAAAAACGACGGAGGGCATCCGATGGAATTTTCCGCAGCGCTGCGCGAGAGGGTCGAAGAAGCCTTTGCACGCAACATGGCGCTCTATCCCGAAATGCACGCGCGCGTTTTGCGCTTTTGCGAAAATCTTCCCGAAGCGCGGCGCGTGTGCCTGAAATTTCTCTATTCCTGCATCCATGTCAACGATTTGGTCAGCTATCCCGTCTCGCTCTACGACGGCTACGCGCGCGCGTCGCTCGCCGCCTGTGACGCGCTGGACTATGCAAAAATCGTCCCGCAGGAGCTCTTTTTGACCTATGTTCTGCCCGCGCGCATCAACAACGAAAATCTCGACGGCAGCCGCGCGCGGCTTTTGCAGGAGCTTTTGCCGCGCGTTGCGGGAAAGTCCATGAAAGAGGCCGCACTTGAGGTGAACTACTGGTGCTATGAGCACGGCACCTATATTTCCACGGACGACCGCACCGTCTGCCCCGACACGTTCCGCAAGACGGCCCTCGGCCGCTGCGGAGAGGAATCGGTATTCCTCGTGGCGGCGCTGCGGGCGGTGGGGCTTCCGGCAAGGCAGGTCTATGTGCCGCGCTGGTCGCACTGCGACGACAACCACGCTTGGGTCGAGGTCTGGGCGGACGGCGCGTGGCACTATCTCGGCGCGTGCGAGCCGGAGCCGATCCTCAACAAGGGCTGGTTCACCGCCGCCGCGTCGCGGGCGATGCTCGTGGCCGCGCGCTGCGACGGCTGCCTTTTGACCGAGGGCGTCACGGCGCAAATGCCCCTGCGCGCCTTGGCCAACGCCACCGCGACCTACGGCAAAACGAAAACGCTGACCGTCTGCGTGCAGATGCACGGCGCGCCCGTGCGCGGCGCGCAGGTGCTCTTCGAGCCGGTCAATTTCAGCGAGCTTTTCCCCATCCACACGGCGAAAACCGACGAAACGGGGCGCACTTCGCTTCTGCTCGGCTGCGGAGACATTATGATTCAGGTGTGGCACGGCGGCATTTTCATGCTGAAAAAAGCCGACTTGCGCCAAACGGACACGCTGATTTTCGAGCTTTCCGAGGGGCAAAGCCTTGAGGCACTTGACGGCGTGTGCGAAACGTTTTCGCTCGTCCCCCCGCATGAGCAGCTCGCGCCGAGCCTCGACGACTCTGCGCGCAGCGCACACGAAGCGCGCCTGCGCCTGTGCGAAAAGACGCGCGGCGCGTTCACCGCGAGCTTCCCCGAGGGCGAATTGGCCCTTGCCTGCGGCAACGAAGGCGAAATTGCCGCATTTTTGGAAAATCCCGAATTTCCCATGGAGGAAAAGCGGGCGCTTCTTGCCACGCTTCGCCCGAAAGACTTTGCCGACGCGACGAGCGAGATGCTCTGCGACGCGCTGGCCGTCGCGCGGGCATACCGCGACAGCTTTGACGAAGAAACTTATGGCAACTACATCCTCTGCCCGCGCGTTTCCGATGAAATGCTGCGCCCGCATCGCCGCGCGGTGCGCGCGCTCTTCCCGCAGGGTTTCTCCGGCGGCGCAGAGGTTCTTGAGGCGCTTCGCACGCGCCTTGCAATCAAGCCCGAATACGGCATGGTCAATTTCTATGCCGACATCGCCGGAAGTCTGGTGCACCAAATGACCTCCGCGCACTCCTTCGGCGTCATTTTCGTGGCCGTGTGCCGCGCGTTCGGCATCCCCGCGCGCAAAAATCCCCTGACGCACGGCTATGAATGGTTCGAACGCGGCGCTTGGCTGCCCATCGACGCACCCGAGCTCGGAAAAACGCCGCAGTGCTTCCGCCTGACGCTGCAATCGAATCTTCCCTTGCGCTACGAAGAGCAGTTCACCCTCGGCCGCTTCGAGGGCGACCGCTTCGTCACGCTCGGCCTTGCCGATGCGGATTTTGACGGCGACGCCTTGCAGCTCCCTGCGGGAATGTACCGCGCCGTGACCAACACGCGGCAAATCGACGGCACTTGCAGCGTTTGGATGCAATATTTCCGCTTAAACGGCGACAAAACCATTGAATTGCAAGTGCAGCCCGACCGCACGCGCGAATGCTTGCAGCGCATCGCGCTCGATTTTCTCCCCGAGGGCGAGGCAAAACAGTTTTTGCGCAACACGGTTGGGCAAAAACGCGTGCTTGTGTGGCTCGAGCCGGGCAAGGAGCCGACGGAGCACCTGCTCGCCGAGCTTTTCGAGTTGCGCGAGGGCTTTGCCGATGTGTGCGTGGGCATTCTTCCCGCGCCGGGCGCCGATACGCAGAACGCCACTTTGCAAAGCGTCCTCCGTCTACCGCAGGCGGCGCTTCTTGCGCCGGATGAGGCCGCGCTGCGCCCGCTGCGGCGCGCGATGGGCGTGGGCGATGAGCGGCTGCCCTTTGCCGTGGCCGTCAGCCGCCGAAATTCCGCGCTCTTCGCCTTTGCAAACTACAATATCCGCACCGCGCAGCGCCTTTTGGACATCCTGCGCATTTCCGAGGAGGACGATTTATGAGCTACCCCGAAATTTTCACTCCGCGCATCGCGCTCGACCCGCCGGTGTATTTCTGCCCGCGCGCAAAAGGAAAACCAACGCTCGACGGCAACATTTTCAAAGCGTTCTGGCAGGATGTGCCCTTTACGGAGGATTTTGTCGATATTTCCGGCCGCGACTTCCCCACCCCGCGCTTTCGCAGCCGCGCCAAGCTCTGCTGGGACGAGGAAAATCTCTACATCGCCGCGCTTTTGGAGGGAAACGAGCTCTGGGCCACCCTGACCGAGCGCGACTGCGTGATTTATCTGGACAACGACTTTGAGGTGTTCCTCGACCCGTCCTCGACCACGCACGACTATCTCGAATTGGAAATGAACGCCCTGAACACGCAGTGGGATTTAATGCTCACCCGCCCCTATCGCGACGGCGGCCGCTCGGTGAGCTGCTGGGACATTAAGGGCGTGCGCACGGCCGTCCATGTCGAGGGCGAATTAAATAACCCCGACGCGGACAATCGCTACTGGTCGGTGGAAATTGCGCTTCCTTTCCGCCCGCTGCTCGAAACTTACAGCCGCCGGTTAAATCCGCCGGAGCTTCCGCGCTGCTATCAGCCCTGCCACGCGCCGCAAGTCGGCGATTTCTGGCGGATGAATTTTTCGCGCGTAAACTGGACGGTCGATGTGGTGGACGGCAAGTATCAAAAGCGCCTCGGCGCAGACGGCGAGCCGCTGCCCGAGGACAACTGGGTCTGGGCGCCGACGGGGCTCATCGACATCCACTGCCCCGAATTCTGGAGCTTCGTCTTTTTCACCGAGCGCGGCGAAAAAATGCCCATCCCCGAAAACGAAAAGCGCAAGCTCGCCCTGCGGCGGCTTTATTACGCGCAGTATGAATATCTGCGCGCGCACGGCCGCTTTACCGCCGACCTTTCCGCGCTTGACGCGCCCCTGCCCGATTTTCCCGTCACCTGCGAGACGACCGCGCGCCTGTTTGAACTCTCCTGCCCCGCCGAGGGCGGCGGGCTGGTCTGCCTGCGCAGCGACGGCTACACCTACCTCACGCGCGAAGTCGCGTGCCCGTAAAAGAAAGAAGGATTGCAATGTTTTATGCGCTGATGGCGGTTTTTGCCGCTGCGATCGTCGGCCTCGACCAGTGGACGAAAGCGCTCACGCGCGCGGCCTTTGCCGCAGGCGAGCTCCCCTCGGAAAGTATTTTGGGCATTTTCCACATCACCTACGCCGAAAATACCGGCGCGGCGTGGTCGATTCTGCAAGGGCAGACGTGGGTATTTTTGCTCGTTTTCGCGCTGTTTCTGGCGGTTTTCGTGCTGATTCTGTGGAAAAAATGGCTTTCGTCCAAGGCAGAGCTTCTGTGCCTCACGGCAATTTTGGGCGGCGGCATCGGCAATGTGATCGACCGCGTGCTCTTCGGCTCGGTCACGGACATGATCGCGCTGGATTTTATCAACTTCCCCATCTTCAATGTGGCCGACTGCTTCGTTACCTGCGGCTGCTTCGCGATGATTTTCTTCGTCCTGTTCGGAGGGCGCAAAAAAGATGCAGATCCGAGCTGAAGTTTCCGGCGAGCGCATCGACGCTTTTTTGTCCCGCGAAATCGCGTCGCTTTCGCGCAGCGCCGTGCAGCGGCTTCTGGAAGAAGGGCACATCACCTGCGAGGGCGCGGCGCTCAAAAAAAACGAAAAAACGCGCGCGGGCGCGCTTTATGAGGTGCAAATCCCCGAGGTGCGCGAAGTCGGCGTCGAGGCGCAGGACATTGCGCTCGATATCGTCTATGAGGACGCGGATGTTCTGGTTGTGAACAAGCCCAAGGGCATGGTCGTCCACCCCGCGGCGGGGCACGAGGACGGCACGCTGGTCAACGCCCTTTTGCACCACTGCGGAGATTCGCTCTCCGGCATCGGCGGGGAAAAGCGCCCGGGCATCGTCCACCGCATCGACCGCGACACGACGGGGCTTCTCATCGTCGCGAAAAACGACTTTGCCCATCAGTCGCTCAGCGCGCAGCTCAAAGACCGCAGCCTTTCGCGCACCTATGAATGTATCGTGCGCGGGGGCTTCCGCGAGGACGCGGGCACGGT
>CAZGOO010000072.1:0-5135 GCA_964527505.1 uncultured Oscillospiraceae bacterium
TTCCTCGTCGAAATCGGGCAGTCTGCCGCGATAATACAAAAGCGCGGGCGGGTCGGAGATGCTTTTGAGGCGTTCGGGATACTGCGCGCTGTCGTAGCGCAAAAGCCGAATATCCGCTTCGTCGCAGCGGCGCAGAATCTGCTCGGCTTCTTCAAGGTCTTTGTCGCACAGGCTCTCCACATAGCGGCGCTCGATCTGCTCGTCCGCCTCATATTGCCGCCTTGTGCATTCGTAAATGCGCTCGGCGCTGCCGAAGTGCCGCAAAAGGCGCGCGCAGCCGCTTGCGCCAATGCCCTTTCTTGTTGTGAGCCAAACCCAGTGCTTGTCCATAGCGTTCTCTCTCTTTATTCGGGGAAATTAAAGCGTTGCGCACATCTGCCACAAAACCAACCCCGCCGCGACCGCCGCATTGAGCGACTCGCAGCGCGGATTCATCGGAATCACGACAAAGCGCTCCGCCGCGCGCAAAAACGCCTCGCAAACGCCCTGCCCCTCGCTTCCGATGACAACGACATCCTGCGTCAAGTCCACTTTGCGGATGTCCTCCGCGCGACTGTGAAGCGCGGTAGCGCTCAGGCGCAGCGCATTTTCGCGGCACTGCCGCAAAATCTCCGCCACGGTCATGCTGCGCGGCGGCGTGCGGAACACTGCGCCCATCGACGCGCGGATGGTTTTTTCCGAAAAGGGGTCTGCGCAGCCCTCGGTGAGCACCACGGGGACGGAAAAAGCGTCCGCCGTGCGCAGAACCGTGCCGAGGTTGCCGGGGTCTTGGACGCGGTCGAGAATCAGCGTGCCGCCGCAAAGTGCCTTCGGCGCGCTTTGCGGAAGCTCCGCGGTAAAGACGATCCCCTGCGGCGTGCGCATCGAAGAAAGGCTCTGCATAAGGCTCTCGGGCACGACGACCCTGCGCACATTTTGCGGCAGCTCCGGGCAAGACACTCCCTCGGCGCAGACGACCGCGCGCAGGCGCAGATTGCTGCGCAGGGCTTCGTCCAGCAGCTTCGGCCCATCCGCTACAAATTCTTTCTGCTCTTTGCGATATGCGCCGTCTTTTTGCAGTTTGCGGATGTGCGCAAGCAGCGGATTTTTTGCCGATGTAATGCTCTGTGCTTCCAAGGCGGTCGCGCCCCTTTCTTTGTATCGTTGCCTGATTGCTCATTCGTTTTTTCAATCACAATGAGATATATTATTATAGTACGCTCCGCAGGGAAAAAGCAAGTCTTTTTTCCGCATTCGTCGCGCAACGCCGAAAATCGCGAAAAAAACGAGGGCATCGACCGATGCCCTCGCCGAAACTTCATTTCTTTTCCCGAAGAAAATACCACCATTTTTTCCTGCGCTGCTGCGCTTCGCGCTCGGCCAGCCGCTCGCGGCGGGCAAATTCGGCGGGGTCGATGCTCTCGCGGTAAACATCCAGCCGATGATACAGCTCCCAAAGCTCCCACTTCCCCGGCGCAAGGTAGAACAGGCGCAGCGCCGAAGAAAAGGCGAAAAGCAGAAGCACATACACCCAGTAGAGCGCAAAAACGCTCACCAGCAGCAAAAACAGCATCATCGTGAGCTGCAAGGTCGCGCCCACACCCTCCCCCGCGATGCGCACAAAGCCGATTGCAAAGGGAATCGCCAGAAGCGCGGTCAAAATCGCCGCCTCGCGGTAGACCGACCAGCTCGGGAAGTCCGCGCGCAGAAGATACACCGTCTCGGCGCGCTCGACGAGCATTTTCGCGTCGGCCGCTTCGTCGCCGGAGAGCGTGGGGCGCTCGGTTTCGTCGCTCTTTTCGCCGCGATAGCGCTCATAAAGCCACAGTCCGAGCGTGATGCCGCCGCAGATGGCCATGGGGATGAGAAACACGAACCAGATCAGGCTCGCCACGGCGCTGCCGATGCTCGAAAAGCAGCCGCGAAGCCCCTCGGCAAGCGCCGGAAGCACGGGCACCGCGTCAAAAAGCTGCGAAAGTGTCTCGGGAAGCAGCAATCGGACGGTGTTTACGCTGGCAAGCAGCAGATTGAACAGGAAAATGACCGTGCCGACGGGCGGCAGAAGCCGCGAGAGCAGGCGCTTTCGCCGCAGCTCTTTTTCCGCTTTGGTCAGAAACGCAAGCATCTTTGCCGATTCGCGCATCGAAAACGGCGGCTGCTGTTTTACATACATCGATCAAACCCTCTCTTTCTCCAGAAGGCAGACGGCGTGACAGGCGATCGCTTCGCCGCGTCCCGTAAAGCCGAGCCGCTCCTCCGTGGTTGCTTTGATATTGACCGGAGCGCAGACGATCCGCTCCAGATTTTCCCGCATTTGCGCAATGTAAGGTTGCATTTTCGGTGCCTGCGCCACAAGCGTCACATCCGCGTTTTCCACGCGCCAACCCTGCCCGCGCAGAAGCGCCATTACGCGCTCAAGGAGCTTCAGGCTCGAAATTCCCCGAAATTCCTCCGAAGTATCGGGAAAATGCAGCCCGATATCGCCCAGAGCCGCCGCGCCGAGCAGCGCGTCCATGAGCGCGTGGGTCAAAACGTCCGCGTCGGAGTGGCCGTCGAGCCCGCGCGCATAGGGAATCTCCGCGCCGCCGAGGATGAGTGCTCGCCCCGAAACGAGGCGGTGAACGTCGTAGCCGTGTCCGATGCGCATCATATTGTCCCCCTCTGCCGTAAAATCGCCTCCGCGACGCAAAAGTCGATGGGCGTGGTAAGTTTCAGATTTTCTTCGCTTCCGCGCGTCAATGTGACCGCGTGCCCGAGCGCCTCGACCGCCGAGGCGTCGTCCGTCACGGCGATGCGGTTTTCCCGCGCAAAATCCAGCGCGCGGCGCAGCAGCGCGCGGTCAAAGACCTGCGGCGTCTGCGCGGCGAAGAGTGCCGAGCGGTCGGGCGTCTGCTCGACCACGGAATTTTTCGCCACCTTCACCGTATCTTTCAGCGGCACGGCGGGAACGGCCGCGCCCGTCTTTGCGGCAACGGCAACGGCTTCGTCGATAACCTCTTTTGAAACGAGCGGCCGCGCGCCGTCGTGGACGGCAACGAGCGAACATTCTTCGCCAAGCGCCCGCAGCCCGCATTGCACGGAGTCGAAGCGGCTCTCCCCGCCGCAGACGACCGCAATCGGCTTCGGCAGGTCTTTGCACAGCGCCCGCACTTCTTCGATGCGCTCGCGGCGCATGACGATCACAAGCTCATCAATGTACTCCGAGGCGCACAGGGCGCGCGCCGAGCGGTATAAAACCGGCAGCCCGCAAAGCTCGGCAAAGAGCTTATCCTTTCCCTCCATGCGGCTCGATGTCCCCGCCGCGACCAGAATCGCCGCGCAGCGCACATTCCCGCTCACAGCGCCATCACCGTTTTCTTAAATTCCGCGCCGCGCACGGCAAAGTTTTTGAACTTGTCGAACGCCGCGCTGGCGGGCGAGAGCAAAACCGCGTCCCCGCTTTGCGCGCGGGCAGCGGCCACGCGCACCGCTTCGTAAAAATCGTCGATTTGCAAAATTTCGGGGCAACCCGCGCAGGCGCGGGCGGCGCTTGCGATTTTTTCGCCCGTCGCGCCGGTGCAGATGAGCAATTTTACACGCGCGGCGATCTCGGGGCCGAGCACATCGTAGGGGATGTGCTTGTCGTAGCCTCCGGCAATCAAAATCACGGGCTTGTCAAAACTGCGCAGACCCGCAATCGTGCGGCTCGGGGACGACGCGATGGAGTCGTTGTAAAACGACACACCGTCTTTCACGCGCACAAGCTCAATGCGGTGCTCCACGCCGCCGAAACTGCGCGCCACGGCGCAAACGTCCGCGTCCGAGGCAAAGCCTTGCGTCGCGAGCATCGCGGCCATGTAATTTTCAATGTTGTGTACGCCGGGAATCAAAATTTCTTCCGCACGCAAAACGGGCTTTCCCGCACGGTAAATTACGCCGTCTTTGAGGTAAGCATCGGCCTCCTGCGCGCGCGAAAAACGCAGCACGCGCCCGCGCGCCTCGGCAGAAAGCGCATCGGTGAGCGCATTGTCGCGGTTGAGGATCAGAATGTCGCTTTCGCTCTGGTTTCGGAAAATGTGCGTTTTCGCCTCGACATATTCCGCCATATCTTTGTGGATATCGAGGTGGTTCGGGGCGAGATTCGTCACCACGGCCACATGGCAGCTATGCTGCAAATCCATGAGCTGGAACGAGCTCAGCTCCAAAACCGCCAAGTCGTCCGCGCGCATCTGCGCGGCTTTGTCCAAAAGGGGCGTGCCGATGTTGCCGCCGAGCCACACGCGATGCCCCGCGTGCTTCAAAATTTCCGAAATCAGCGTCGAAGTTGTGGTCTTTCCGTCCGAACCGGTCACGCCGATGATTTTGCAGGGGCAGACCTCGAAAAATGCCTCCATCTCCGAGGTAATGCGCGTGCCCTGCGCGCGCAGGGCGCAAAGCTCGGGTGTGAGCGGGTGCAGCCCCGGCGTGCGGAACGCGACGTCGCCATGCAGATTTTTGAGATAGTCCTCCCCGAGGTGCAGCTCCATGCCCGCGCGCTCAAGCGCAAGGACTTCCTCGTCTAATTGTTCGCGCACCGTGCGGTCGCAGCCGACCATTTCGATGCCGTGCGCCAAAAGCAGCCGCGCCAGCGGACGATTGCTCACGCCCAGCCCCAAAACCAGCACGCGCTTTCCCTGCAAGCGCTTAAAATATTGCTCCATATGCGCCCTCCCCTGCTACTTTGCTTTTATTATAGCGCAGAAAAATGAAAAATGCAATCCGTTTGACAAATGCAAAAAAATATTATATAATATCCCCGTGACCGGAACGGACAGCCGCGTAGCTGCGCCGAAAG
Organism: uncultured Oscillospiraceae bacterium; assembly: GCA_964527505.1. Lineage (GTDB taxonomy): Bacteria > Bacillota > Clostridia > Oscillospirales > Oscillospiraceae > JAZOXB01. The sequence goes on from CAZGOO010000072.1 coordinate 4,793, forward strand.
GCGCTTTTATGAGGAAAGTCCGGGCTCCACAGGGCAAGGATAACGGGTAACACCCGCCGAAGGCGACTTCAGGAAAAGTGCAACAGAGAGATACCGCCCCGCTTGCGGGGTAAGGGTGGAAAGGCGAGGTAAGAGCTCACCCGCCGCGTGGGAACACTGCGGCGCTGTAAACTCTATCCGGAGCAACACCGTGGAGGAGACATTGGCCGGCCCGGCCGTCTCCGGGGAGGTGGCTTGAGCGCAGTGGCAACACTGCGTCGAGATAGATGGCTGTCGATTACAGAACCCGGCTTACAGTTCCGATCACACAAAAAGTCCTCCTGAATTTCAGGAGGACTTTTTG
>CAZGOO010000073.1:0-5095 GCA_964527505.1 uncultured Oscillospiraceae bacterium
ACATAGGTCATCGGCGCGCTGTTCGGCAGGGGTTCGTCGCTCGGCTCGGTCGTTACGGGCACGGTTGCATCGGGGACGGAGGCGGCGGGGGGCGCGCTGCCGGAATCGCCGCCGGAGGGCTGGGTATTTCCCGAAATCGACGCGTTCGGGTTGCGCAGAAGTTCAAACAGGCGGTCGCCCAGAGAGCCCAGCCCCTGCGCCATCGGGTCGAGCAGGCAGCGGTAAAGCGCGTCAAAGAGCGCGATGATCCATTTCCACGGCTGAAGCACGAAGCACACGGCGCAAAGCGCGAAATAGCTCACGGCGTCGATGAGCTGCCTGCGGTCGAGTTGGGCGCGATCGACGGCGCCGTCGGCGGCGCGCAGGCCGCGCAGCGCCAGAATGCCGTTTGAGAGCATTACGATCAGAACGGGCAAAACCTGCCACAACGCCTCTTCGGCGCGCAAAAGCTGCTCGGAGGAGGTTTTCGTGGTGCAAAGCAGAAGAATCACGCAGATGAGCACGACGGCGGCCACGCAGGTGAAGCGGAATGTGCTTAAAAAGCGCTCGTGCCGCGCCTCAAAGCGCAAGCGCCACGACAAAAGCGCCGCCAGCGCCAGAAGAAGCGCGTAGGCCGCGAAAAAGAGACGCTCCTGCGGCAAAAACGCAAAACCGACCGCCGCGAGCAGCGCGCCGAGTGGGAAAAAGAGCCCGCGCAGACGGCACAGTTTCGCAAGCGCGTCCGGCAGACGGCTGACCAGCAGCCCACCGAAGAGGCACACGAAGCTCAGAAGCGGAAGCGCCTGCCCGGCAAATGCGCCGAGCAGCATCGAGAAAATCGCATAGGCAAAGGACACGAAAAAGCCGATGTGCAGAAAGACGCTCATTTGCGCTCCTCCTTTTCTTCGGCGGTGATGAAATCGGAGGCGTAGAGCGGGACAATGGAAACGCCGCTGGCGGCCTGCGCGCGGGCGATGCACTCAAGCACATAGCCGTTCGGGCGGGTAGTCAGAAGCAGCAGCGTGCGCTCGCGGTAGGCATCGGAGCAGGCGGCGGCCAGAAGCTCGGAAAGGCCGCAGCGCTCGCCGTTTTTCGCCGCGCCGAGGGCGTAGAGAAGCCCCTGCCATGCAGAGCCGCGCCCGCCGGAGCTGTAAAAGCGCAAAACGCCGTCTGTGTTGTCACTTAAAATGGCATTTGTGCTCAGGCGGTACTCCGTGTGGCGGTCTTCCAGATATTCGCAGATCGTGCGCGCCATCGAGAAGCAGAATTCCTGCCGCGCGCGGTGCAGGTCAAATTCGCCGTGGTATTCCAGATCCAGCGCGATGGCGACGGCCTGCCGCCATGTCGGGTCGTATTCCTTGACAATCAGTTCGCCCCGCACGGCCGTCTGCTTCCAGCTAATCGCGCGCAGCGGCTCGCGGCCGGTGTATTCGCGGTAGCCGCAGACGGATAAGGGGTCTTCCAAAAGCCGCTTTTGCCGCGCCAAATCGTCCAAGGCGTTCGTAAAGGTGCGGGTAAAATCCTCCCGCTCGAGCTTCGGCGGGTAGATGACGATAAACTCCCGATTTTCTTTCGGGTAAACATACTCCCGCACGCCCAGAAAATCGCCCGCGCGGAAATAAGAATCGCCGAACACATAGGTGCCGCGCGCGGGGATGCTGGCCTTGAGCGAGCGGCGCACGCGCTGGCGCTTGCGCAGAAGCACCGTGCTCAGATAGAGCCGATAGTCGCCCGCAAAATTGCGCACGGCAAACTGCTGCGCCTCGCAGATTTCGAGCTTCGGCGGGAAATGCTCCTCCACGCGCAAGGTCGGCGCGCGGTGGCGCGAGAGGTTTGTCACCGTGCTGTAAACAGTGAACACTTCGTTCGGCTCGCACGCGGGCACGGACGGCGCGCAGTGGTATTTCAGATTGCGCTGCTTTCTTGCCCGACGCACGGAAATCAATTCCAGAATCAGCGCAAGCGCGACAAAGGTTACAAAAAACAGAACCATGCTTATTCGGCTTCCGTCGGCACGGCGACGCGCTCGAGAATCGAGGCGAAAATTTCGGCCTCTTCGCCCGAGTGGACGCTTGCGCGGAAATGCAGACGGTGCGTTAAGATGTAGGGCGCGAGGAATTTGACGTCCTCGGGAATGACATAAGCGCGCCCGTGCAGCGCCGCCCATGCGCGCGCGGCTTTGCTCAGGGCGATCGTGCCGCGCGGAGAGGCGCCGATGCGAATGCGCTCATCTTTGCGCGTTTGCTCGACGATGCGCATAAGATAATCCAGAACCGCTTTGCTCAGCTCCACATCGGAAAGCTCCTCGCGCAAAGAGAGCGTCTCTTCCGCGGAAACGCAGGGAGTGATTTTTGCAACGATGTCGGCCGTGTCGCGGCGCAGCGCGACCTGCATCTCCGCTTCGCGGGGCATATAGCCGAGCGACAGGCGCATCATGAAGCGGTCCATCTGCGCCTCGGGCAGGGGGAAGGTGCCGTAGGATTCGATGGGGTTTTGCGTGGCGGCGACCATGAAGGCGGCCGAGAGCGGATGCGTCACGCCGTCTACGGAAACCTGTTGTTCCGCCATCGCCTCCAAAAGGCTCGACTGCGTGCGCGGCGTGGCGCGGTTGATTTCGTCGGCAAGCACCATATCGGCAAAAAGCGGGCCCGGACGGAACTCAAACTCGCCCTGCTTGAGGTTGTAGAAGTTGATGCCCGTAATGTCGCTCGGAGTCACATCGGGCGTAAACTGGATGCGGCGAAATTCGCCGCCCGTGGCGCGCGCAAAGGCGCGAAAGAGCATCGTTTTGCCCGTGCCGGGCACATCCTCCAAAAGGACGTGGCCGCCGCACAGGTAGCACACGGCGATGAGCGAAAGCTCGTCGTTTTTTCCGAGGATGGCCTGCGCGCAGGCGTCGGTGAGGCGTTTGTGCCAAGATACGAAGCGATTGGGTTGCATTGCGTTACCTCCGGAGGCCGAATCGACCGTTTTTTCGTATTATAGCATTTCCCCAACGAAATGTAAACCGCCATTTCTTTCGCCCGACGCGAAAAAACCTTGCATTTTCGCGCAGAAAATGATATTGTATAAGCGGAAAAGAATATTGAAACAGGAGGTCTGCCCTTATGAAGAACATCACCGGCTCCATCGTGGCGCTCGTGCGCCCCTTCACGTCCGACGGCTCGGTCGATTATCCGCGTCTGCGGGAGCTTGTCGAGTGGCATATCCAGCAGAAAACCGACGCGATTCTGGTTCTCGGAACGACCGGCGAAACGGCCTCGACCACGCTCGAAGAGGATATCAAGACCGTCGAGTGCGTCATCGACTGCGCGGCGGGGCGCGTGCCCGTCATCGCGGGCAGCGGCTCGAACTCGAGCGATATGCAGAAGCACAAGTCCGTGGTCTATTCGGCAATGGGCGCAGATGCGCTGCTTTGCATCAGCCCCTACTATGTCAAGGCCAATGAGGAGGGAATGTACCGCCATTTCATGATGTCGGCGGACGCCGCCTCCGCGCCGATCATTCTCTATAACGTCCCCGGGCGCACCGGCTGCAAAATTTCGCCGGAGGTCGTGCGCCGCCTTTCGACGCATCCGAACGTGATGGGTATCAAAGAGGCCAGCGGCGATATGTCCTATGCGATGAAAGTTGCGCGCTACCTCTCCGACGACTTCGTGATGTACAGCGGCAACGACGATATCACCATCCCGCTGATGTCCATCGGCGCAAAGGGCGTCATTTCCGTATGGGCGAACATCATGCCCAAGGAAGTGCACGAAATGGCGACGGATTTCCTCGAAGGCCGCCGCGAGCAGGCGCTTGCGCAGCAGCTTCGGTGCCTCGACCTGATCAATGGCCTCTTTATGGAGGTCAACCCCATCCCCGTCAAGGAAGCAATGAACCTCATGGGGCTCGAGGCGGGCGCGTTCCGTATGCCGATGTACCCGATGGCGCCGGAAAACCGCGCGAAGCTGGCAAAGCTCATGCGCGAAGTCGGCCTGCCCGTAAAGGAGGACGCGAACGAATGAAACTCTTTCTCAGCGGCTACGGCCAGATGGGAAAACTCTTGGAAGAGCTTGCAAAGGCAAACGGCGACGAAATCGTCGGCTATGCCGACCTGAACTGCCCGGAGCGTTACGACGACGCTCCGGCGGCGCAGGTCGTGCTGGATTTTTCCGGCGTCGGCGCGCTGGAGCCGCTTTCGCGCTATCTTCGCCGCACGGGCGCAGCGCTGGTGAGCGGCACGACGGGACTTGCCGAGCCCGACCACGCGCTTTTGCGCGAGCTGGCCAAGACGAACGCCGTTATCTGGACGGCGAATTACTCCACGGGTATCGCCGTTTTGAAGCGGATGCTGCGGCAGTTTGCCCCCGCCTTGCAGGGCTGGGACAAGGAGATCGTCGAACTGCACCACCACCGCAAGGTCGATGCGCCGAGCGGCACGGCCAAGCAGCTTCTTGCCGAGCTTGACCCCGAGGGTAAGGCGACGGTCGTCCACGGACGCGACGGCCTGTGCGGCAGCCGAAAGCCGGAGGAGATCGGCGTGTTTTCCCTGCGCGGCGGCACCGTCGCGGGCGAGCACAGCGTGTATTTCTTCGGCGAGGACGAGTCGCTCGAGCTGACGCACAAAGCCTCGGGCAGGCGCGTCTTTGCCTCGGGCGCGCTGCGCGCCGCGCACGCCATCGCCTCCAAGCCCGCGGGCTTTTATTCCCTCGACGAACTGATTTTTAACGAATAAAGAAGGATTCACCTATGGAAAAACGAAAGCCCCGTACCCTTTCGGGCTTTATGGAGCTGCTGCCCGCGCCGCAGCAGAAATTCGAGCGGATGCTCGAGATTTTAAGGCGCAGCTTTTCGCTTTACGGCTTTACCCCCATCGACACGCCCGTCATTGAAGCGGCAGACATTCTTCTGGCCAAGGGCGGCGGCGAGACGGAAAAGCAGATCTATCGCTTCCAGAAGGGCGAAAGCGACCTTGCGCTGCGCTTTGACCACACCGTGCCGCTGGCAAAATACGTCGCGCTGCACGAAAACGAACTGTGCTTCCCGTTCCGTCGGTATGCCATCGGCAAGGTCTATCGCGGCGAGCGCGCCCAGCGCGGCCGTTTCCGCGAATTTTATCAGGCGGATATCG
>CAZGOO010000074.1:0-5091 GCA_964527505.1 uncultured Oscillospiraceae bacterium
GCCGCAGCCCGTGCCGATGAGCATGGGGATGAAGCTCTTGCCGGAAAGGCCGAACTTGCGGAACACGCGGTCAAGAACGAACGCGATTCTCGCCATGTAGCCGCAGGCTTCCAAGAACGCCAGAAGCAGGAACAGAACCAGCATCTGCGGCACGAAGCCCAGAACCGCGCCCACGCCCGCGACGATGCCGTCCAAGATAAGGCCGCTGAGCCACGGGGCAACGACGGGGTCGTCCGAATCGACGCGCAGGGCGTCGCCGATGAGCACGGGAATGCCCGGCACCCACACGCCGTAGTCGGCGGGGTCCGGCTCGTCAAAGCCGTTTTCCTCCAGATAGGAAACCGCTTCCACAAAGGTCATGCCGACGGTCGTTTCCTCGTCCGCGTCGGCGGGGATGGTGTCAAAGTAGGCGGTCAGGGTGTCGGTGTGCAGGTCTTCTTCGTCCTCCACTTCGATCGTGGCGCTCGCGCTTTCGGATTTGAACTCTTTGAGCTGCGCCAGAAGCTCTTCTTCGTCGAATTCTTCGGGAAGCTCATAGAACGCGCCGATGGCGTTCATCGCGTCGGCATAGCTGTCCGACACTTCTTCATAAGCCTTCGAGCCGATGCCGAACAGGTGCCAGCCGTCTCCGAAGAGGCCGTCGTTTGCCCAGTCGGTGGCGGCCGTGCCGACCGTGACCATGGAAATGTAGTACACAAGGAACATTACAACCGCGAAAATCGGCAGGCCGAGCCAGCGATTCGTGACCACGCGGTCGATTTTGTCCGAGGTCGAGAGCGCACCGCGCTCTTTTTTCTTGTAGCAGCGCTTGATCAGCTCCGCGATGTAAATATAGCGTTCGTTCGTGATGATGGATTCCGCGTCGTCGTCAAGCTCTTTTTCCGCTGCGGCGATGTCCTCTTCCATATGTTTGCGCACGGTTTCGGAAAGCTCGAGCTGCTCGAGCACTTTTTCGTCGCGCTCGAAGAGCTTCACGGCGTACCAGCGCTGGCGCTCGGCGGGCATGGAGTGCACGGCCGCTTCTTCGATATGCGCCAAAGCGTGCTCAACCACGCCGCAGAAGGTGTGCATGGGGACGGTCTTGCCGCTTTTTGCGGCGGTGATGGCCAGCTCCGCCGCCTGCATCACGCCGTCGCCCTTGATTGCGGAAATTTCCGCCACGGGGCAGCCGAGCGCGCGGGAGAGCTCTTTCGTGTCGATGCGGTCGCCGTTTTTGCGAACGACGTCCATCATGTTGATGGCCACAACGACGGGAATGCCGAGCTCGGTGAGCTGCGTGGTCAGGTAGAGGTTGCGCTCGAGGTTCGTGCCGTCGATGATGTTCAGAATTGCGTCGGGGCGCTCGCCGATGAGATAGTTTCTCGAAACGACCTCTTCCAAGGTGTAGGGCGAGAGGGAGTAGATGCCCGGAAGGTCGGTGATCACGACGTCGTCGTGCTTTTTCAGCCGACCCTCTTTTTTCTCCACCGTGACGCCGGGCCAGTTGCCGACGAACTGATTTGCGCCCGTCAGCGCGTTAAACAGGGTGGTCTTGCCGCTGTTGGGGTTGCCCGCAAGGGCGATGCGAATGCTCATAGTCTGTTCATGCCTCTCTTTCTGCGGTTAGATTTCGCTAACCGCCGACGATGAAAAATACGGGGTTATTCCACTTCGATCATTTCGGCGTCCGCCTTGCGCAGCGACAGCTCGTAGCCGCGCACGCGAAGCTCCATCGGGTCGCCGAGCGGCGCGACCTTGCGCACGAAAACCTCCGTGCCGCGCGTGATGCCCATGTCCATAATGCGGCGCTTGACCGCACCCTCGCCGTGCAGCCGGACGACCTTTACGCTCGAGCCGACGGCGGCTTCTTTCAGGGTTTTCATCGTGTTTCCTCCTCCTGTAGCAAAAGTAATATGTTGGTGGCGTATTCGCCGCTTATACCATGATTTTCCGCGCCATTTCTTCGCTGACGGCCACGCGGGATTCTTTCACCCGAACGATCACGTTGCCCGCCAAGGCGGAGATGACCGTCACGCGGCTTCCCGGCACGAAGCCGAGGTCGGCAAGGTGCTGCCGCGCTTCGGGGCTTCCGCCGACGCGGCGAATGACCGCTTCTTCGCCCGCAGGGGCAAGCGTTAAAGGGAGCATGGTGGTTCCTCGCTTTCTTTCTCCTTTCGTCCGCCGTCGGCGCGCAACGCGCGCCGACGGCAAAACCGGAGGGAGGATTCAAGTATGTTTCGGTCGTGCCGAGGGGATTAGCGGCAACTAACCGAACAGTCAGAATTTAGTTAGCTTTCGCTAACCGTCGCAATCATACGCCGATTCCCACAATTTGTCAAGCACTTTTTTGACGTTTTTTCCGCGCTTGCGCGGATTTCGGCATTTTCAATAAATTCCGCATGGTTTCCCCTGCCCGCTTTCGGCGCTTTTGCGCAAAAGAAAAGGGCCGTGCATCAAGCGATACATGGCCCCTTTTCTTCTCAGAGGACTTGGTAGCCCGCGTCCTCGACGGCCTTGCGCAGCGCTTCGTCCGCGACGGGCGCGCTCATGCGCACGATGGCCGTGCCCTCTTTGTGGCTTGCGACGGCCTCCTGCACGCCCTCGAGCGCCTCGAGCGCCTTTTTCACGTGCATTTCGCAGTGCGGGCACATCATGCCCTCGATTTTCAGGGTCTTTTCCATGGTCTGTTCCTCCTTTTTTTGCAATGCTTCGAGCGGAATTTTGGATTCTTGCATATGCTTTGCGGGGCGGCGGAGCTTGCAGGTATTGAGCCGCAGCGCGTTTGTGACCACGCAGAAGCTCGACAGGCTCATCGCCGCCGCGCCGAACATCGGATTCATCTGCCAGCCGAGCAGACCGATCAGCGCGCCCGAGGCCAGCGGAATGCCGACCGAATTGTAGAAAAACGCCCAGAAGAGATTTTCGCGGATGTTTTTCAGGGTCGCGCGGCTCAGTCGGATGGCCGCCGCCACATCGCGCAGCGAATTGTGCATCAAAACGACATCCGCCGCATCGACGGCCACGTCCGTGCCCGCGCCGATGGCGATGCCCGTGTCCGCGCGGACGAGGGCGGGCGCGTCATTGATACCGTCGCCGACCATGGCCACCTCGCCAAGCGCGCGAAGCCTTTGCACCTCGCGCTCCTTGCCCTCGGGCAAAACGCCCGCAATCACCGCGTCCACGCCCGCCTGCGCGCCGACGGCGCGGGCGGTGTGTTCGTTATCGCCCGTGAGCATCACCACGCGAAGCCCCATTTGCCGCATTTCGCGCACCGCTTCGGCCGAATCCTCCCGCAGCACGTCCGCCACGGCGATGATTCCCAGAAATTCGCCGTTTTTGCAGAAAAAGAGCGGCGTTTTTCCCTCTTGCGCGAGCGTTTTCGCCGTTTTTTGCGCCTCGGCGGGCACGGCGCAGAGCGTTTCGATGTGGCGCAGATTGCCGCCGGAGAGGCTTTGCCCCTCAAGCGTGGCACGCAGGCCGCTGCCCGTGAGCGCGGTGAAATTTTCCGCCTCCGGCGCGGAAATTTTTTGCTCCTCGGCATATTCCGTCACGGCGCGCGCGAGCGGGTGCTCGCTTTTGCGCTCGAGCGCGTAGGCGCAGCGCAGAAGCGTCTCGGGGTCGTCCGAAACGACGTCCGTCACTTTCGGGCGGCCGGAGGTGAGCGTGCCGGTCTTGTCGAGCACGACGATTTTCGTTCTGCCCGCGTGCTCGAGCGCGGCGGCGGTCTTAAAGAGGATGCCGTTTTTCGCGCCCACGCCGCTTCCGACCATAATTGCCACGGGCGTGGCAAGGCCGAGCGCGCAGGGGCAACTGATGACCAGAACCGAAATGCCGCGCGCAAGCGCGAAGCCCACCGTCTGCCCGCTCAGAAGCCACGCGGCGACGGTAACGAGCGCAATGCCGATGACCGTCGGCACGAACACGCCCGAAACGCGGTCGGCCAGCTTCGCAATCGGCGCTTTCGTCGCGGCGGCGTCGCTGACGAGCTTGATGATTTGCGCCAAGGTCGTGTCCTCGCCCACGCGCGTGGCGCGGCAGCGCAAAAAGCCCGACTGGTTCACCGTCGCGGCCTTCACCGCGTCGCCCGCCAGTTTGTCCACGGGGATGCTCTCGCCCGTCAGCGCCGCTTCGTTGACCGCGCTTTCGCCCGAGAGGATCACGCCGTCTACGGGGATGCTCTCGCCCGGGCGCACGAGGAAAATATCGCCCACGCGCACCTCTTCAATCGGCACGGTGCGCTCCGCGCCGTCTTTTTCAATCGTGGCGGTCTTGGCCGCGAGCTTCATCAGCCCGCGCAGCGCGTCGGTGGTCTTGCCTTTCGAGCGCGCCTCGAGCATTTTTCCGACGGTGATGAGCGCAAGGATCATCGCCGCCGATTCAAAATACAGTTCGTGCAGCCCGTGCGCGGCGTTTGCAGGGTCTGCCGCCATGGAGAAAAGCACGCAGGTGCTGTAAACGAACGCCGCCGAAGAGCCGAGCGCGACAAGCGAGTCCATGTTCGGCGCGCGGCGCAAAAGCGCGGTAAAACCGCTTGTAAAGAACTTTTGGTTGATGACCATCACGCAAACGGTCAAAAGCAGCTCGGAAAGCGCCAGAACCAGCGGATTTTCCGCCATCGCCGCAGGAAGCGGGAAGCCCCACATGACATGGCCCATGGAAATATACATCAAAACCAGCAGAAAACCGATTGACCACAGAAGCCGCCGCTTCAAAGCCGGCGTTTCGCGGTCGGAAAGTGCGTCGTCCTGCGCTTTCGGCGCGGCAGAGGCACCCTTGAGGCTTGCGCCGTAGCCTGCCGCCTGCACGGCGGCGATGATTTCGCCGGGCGCGGCGCTTCCCTCGACGCCCATGGAATTGGTCAAAAGGCTCACGGCGCAGCTTTCCACGCCCGCCACGCCCCGCACCGCCTTTTCCACGCGGGCGCTGCACGCGGCGCAGCTCATTCCCGTCACATTATATTGCTGCATAAATACACCTCTTTTGCTTTAGAATGTCCGAAATTCACTATTTCATCAGCTTTTGCAGCGTGCAGACCAGCTCATCGATCGTCTCGTCATGCCCGTTGCGGATGTCCTGCGCAACGCAGGTGCGCAGATGCTCGGCCAGAAGCTC
>CAZGOO010000075.1:0-5031 GCA_964527505.1 uncultured Oscillospiraceae bacterium
GACGACGGCATCATGCCGCAGACCGTTGAGGCCATCAACCACGCCAAGGCGGCCAATATCCCCATCATCGTCGCCGTCAACAAAATGGATAAGCACGGCGCCAGCCCCGACCGCATCATGCAGCAGCTCACCGAGTACGACCTCGTGGCCGAGCAGTGGGGCGGCGATACCATCATCTGCCCCATCTCCGCAAAAACCGGCATGGGCATCGACCAGCTTCTGGAAATGGTCATCCTCACCGCCGAAATGCAGGAGCTCAAGGCCAACCCCAACCGCGCCGCCAAGGGCTCGGTCATCGAAGCGCGGCTCGATAAGTCCCGCGGCCCGATTGCAACGCTGCTCGTGCAAAACGGCACCTTGCACAAGGGCGATCTCATCATCGCCGGCACGGCCGTCGGCCGCGTGCGCGTGATGACCGACGACAAGGGTCGCTCCATCACCGAAGCCGGCCCCTCCGTCCCCGTGGAAATCACCGGCCTTGCCGAGACGCCCGCGCCCGGCGACGAATTTGACGCCGTGGCCGATGAGCGTCTGGCCCGCCAGCTCGTCGAGCAGCGCAAGCAGGCGGAGAAGGACGCCGCCGCGAAGCTCGCCGGAAAGGTCACGCTCGACAACCTCTTTGCCAAGATGCAGGAGGGCGAGATGAAAGAGCTGAGCCTCATCGTCAAGGCCGACGTGCAGGGCTCCGCCGAAGCCGTCAAGGCAAGCCTTGAGAAACTGACGAACGACGAAGTGCGCGTGCGCGTGATTCACGCGGGCGTCGGCGCGGTCAACGAATCGGACATCCTGCTCGCTTCCACCGCAAACGCCATCATCGTCGGCTTCAACGTCCGCCCCGATCAGGCCGCCGCCGCTTCCGCGCAGCGCTCGAACGTGGACATTCGGATGTACCGCGTCATCTACGACGCAATCGACGAAATCGAAGCGGCCATGAAGGGTATGCTCGCGCCGAAGTACCGCGAAGCCGTCATCGGCCACGCCGAAGTGCGCCAGACCTACCACGCCAGCGCCGTGGGCACCATCGCCGGCTGCTATGTGCGCGACGGCAAAATCACCCGCGACGGCAAGGTGCGCATTCTGCGCGACAACATCGTCGTTTACGAGGGCAACATCGGCTCTCTGCAACGCTTCAAAGACTCCGTGAAGGAAGTCGCCGCGAACTACGAATGCGGCGTTTCCATCGAAAAATTCAACGACATCAAGGAAGGCGACATCTTCGAATGCTTCATCATGGAGGAGATTCCCCGCTGACCTTCGACCCGACGAAAGGAGGGTAACGCATGGCATCGAGCCGTATCGACCGCATCAACGAAGAGATCCTGCGCGAACTGGCAGAGCTTCTGCGCGAGGTCAAAGACCCGCGCGTTCACCGCACGCTTCTGTCCGTTACCCGCGTGGAAACCACGCCGGATCTGCGTTATGCGAAGATTTATGTATCGTTACTTGACAAAGAGTATACCAAAGAGACGCTTGCGGGGCTTAAAAGCGCCGCAGGCTACCTCCGCAGGGAGCTCAGCCGCCGCTTGCAGCTTCGCCACACGCCGGAGCTTCAGTGGCAGGCGGACGAATCCATCGTGCGCGGCGCGCACATTCTCGAGCTGATTGAAAAGCTCGAGCTGCCGGAGGACGAGCGCGATGAAAACGCCTGACCTGAGTGCCGCCGTCGCGTTTTTCCGCGAAAACGACCGTTTTTCGATTTTGACCCATCGCCGCCCCGACGGCGACACCATCGGCTCGGCCGCCGCGCTGTGCCGCGCCCTGCGCGCGATGGGAAAATCGGCGGACGTTCTGGAAAACGAAGAATTCACCGAAAAATACCGCCCCTATCTCGAGGGGCTCACCGCCGAGGCGCCCTGCGAGGGCGCGGCTCTGGTCGCGGTGGACGTGGCCGCAGCGGATATGCTCGCGTATAATCAGACGATTTATGCCGAGCGCGTCGATTTTCTCATCGACCACCACGGCCGCAGCACGCGCTACGCCGCGCGCAACCTCATCCGGCCCGAAGCCGCCGCCTGCGGTGAGATTCTTTTGAACCTCATCGGCGCACTGGGCGTTTCACTCACGCCGCAAATCGCGCAGGCGATCTACCTCGCCGTCTCCACCGACACCGGCTGCTTCCGCTATTCCAACACCACCGCCGACACCCTGCGCGCCGCCCTCCTTTGCAAGGAAGCGGGCGCGGACACCTTCTCGGTGAACAAGGCGATGTTCCTCACGCGCTCCCTTTCGCGCCTGCGTCTGGAAGCGCACCTGACCGAGACGCTCGAATTTTTCGCGGGCGGCACGGTCGCTTTGTGCTCGCTCGAGCCGCAGCTCTGCGAAAAGTTGGGCATCACGCCCGACGACCTCGACGATATTTCGGGCTTCCCCCGCGAAATCGCGGGCGTGGAGCTGGGCATTCTGATTCGCGAGGGCAAGGGCGAGGGGAAAATCTCCCTGCGCAGCTCCGCGCGCTACAATGCCGCCGCGCTCTGCGCGAAACTCGGCGGCGGCGGCCATGTCGCAGCGGCGGGCGCGAGCGTCCCGGGCAGCATTTCCGAGGCGCGCGAGGCGATTTTGCGCGTTTTGCGCGAGGAGGGCATCGTGTGATGGCAGAGGGCATTTTGATTGTCGATAAGCCTGCCGACTGGACTTCGCAGGACGTAGTCGCGAAGCTGCGCGGCGCGTTCCGAGAGAAGCGCGTCGGCCACGGCGGCACGCTCGACCCGATGGCGACGGGCGTTTTGCCCGTGTTTTTCGGCCGCGCCACCCGCGCGGTCGAATTTTTCGAGCACGCGGAAAAGGTCTACATCGCCACACTGCGCCTCGGCGTCGTGACCAACACGCAGGATATTACCGGTGAGGTGCTCGAAACGCACGCGGTCGAAGTGTCCGACGCGGCGCTTTCGGCGGCGCTTTCGCGCTTTGCTGGATTGCAGACGCAGATTCCGCCCATGTATTCCGCCATAAAAATCGGCGGCAAAAAGCTCTATGAGCTTGCCCGCGCGGGCAAAGAGGTCGCGCGCGCGCCGCGCGAAATTACGATTTTTTCCCTGACCATGCTCGGGCGAAGCGGCGCGGACGTGACGCTTCGCGTCCACTGCTCGAAGGGCACCTATGTGCGCACGCTCTGCCACGACATCGGCCAAGCGCTCGGCTGCGGCGGCACGATGGCCGCTTTGCGGCGCGTGCAGGCGGGCGAATTTTGTGCGGAAGAAGCGCACACGCTCGAAGAAATCCTCGCGACGGAGGACAAAAACGCGCTTCTTTTGCCCGTCGAGCGGCTTTTTTCGCACTGTCCCGCGCTGAATCTTTCGCCGAAGCAGGAAAAATGCGTCCGAAACGGCGCGGCCTTTTCCTGCGCCGTAGACGCGGGGCGCTACCGCGCGCTCGGCGCGGGCGGCGAATTTCTGGCGCTGGTCGAAGTACACGACGGCGTTTTGAAAACCGTCAAGAGCTTCTTCGACCCTGCAAAGTAAGCTGACAAAGAGGCATTGTATGAACGAAAACTGCGTCCTTGCGCTCGGATTTTTCGACGGCGTCCACCTCGGCCACGGCGCGCTTCTGCGCCGCACGCGGGAACTTGCGGACAGGCTCGGCGTCGCCGCCGCCGTTTTGACCTTCGACACGCACCCCGACACGCTCGTCTACGGCGCGCCCGTGCCGCTTCTCAACACGCCTACCGAGCGCGAGGCGATTTTGCGCGAGCTTTACGGCATCGACCGCGTCTTTTTTCTGCATTTCGACCGCGAAACCATGGCGCAGCCGTGGCGCGACTTCGCGCAGAAAACCGTCTTGGGCGAATGCCGCGCGGTACACACCGTCTGCGGCGCGGACTTCCGCTTCGGCGCGCGCGGCGAGGGCACGCCGCAAAAGTTGGCGGAATTTTGCCGCGCGGCGGGCGTCGGCTGCGACTGCATCGGGCAGGTGCGCCTCGAGGGCGAGGTCGTCTCCTCCACGCTGATTCGCAAACTCGTCGCAGAGGGCGACATCTCGCGCGCCGCGCGCTTTTTGGGGCACCCGCATTTCTTTAGCGGGACGGTCGTCCACGGCCGCGGCCTCGGCCGCACCCTCGGCATCCCGACGGCCAACCTCGCCCTGCCCGAGGGCATCCTCGCCCCGCGCTTCGGCGTCTACGCGAGCCGCGTGCGCATCGGAAACGCGCGCTACCCGGCCGTCACGAACGTCGGCATTCGCCCGACCGTCGCGGGCAGCGTGCCCACGGTCGAGCCGTGGATTTTGGACTTCGAGGGCGACCTCTACGGGCGGGAAATTTCCGTGGAATTCTGCGAATTTCTGCGCCCCGAGCGAAAATTCGACACGCTCGAAGCGCTGCGCGAAGAGATTTTGCGCAACGCCGCGCAAACGCGGGAAATTCTGAAATAAAAAAGCAACGCTCCGCCCGTCGAAACCCGACGGGCGGAGCGCCGCTGTGAATGGATCTTCGAAAGGCGCCCCGTCGCGCGAAAAAGCGGTCAAAGACAATGCCCCCCGGCATCCTGCTCTCCTGCCCCTTTTCCGCAGCACCGCAAAGAAGAAAACGCGGCACGACCGTGCGCGCTTCCGACCGCGCGGCAGAGCGTCCATGTTCGACATTATAACACAGAAAATGACTTGTGTCAATCGACATATTCTGCCTTTCACAAGGTTTATACCGTTTCTCATCGGTGATAGAATAGAGAAAAAACGGAGGCGGGACGATGAAGGCGGAATACAGGTCATATTACGAAGCGCTCGGCTTGAACATTGCCCTCTTTCGCAAAAAGCATCGGCTGACGCAGCTCCAGCTTGCCGAGCTTGTCGATATCGACCGCAGCCATGTTTCGGCCATCGAGCTGGGCAACATCGGCGTGAGTCTGGACGTTTTGTTTCGCATCTGCGAGGTGCTTTGCATCTCGCCGAAGGAGCTGTTCGACTTCCGCTGAAAAAGTTTTGGAAAAACGCGGGATTTTTGAAAATAATGCTTGACAAAACGGGCATCATCCGCTATAATAATCGCGCTACGGACGATTAGCTCAGCTGGCTAGAGCATCCGCTTGACGTGCGGAAGGT
>CAZGOO010000076.1:0-4907 GCA_964527505.1 uncultured Oscillospiraceae bacterium
AGCGTTACGAGCACTTCGTCCGGCTTATACGCCGGAATCAGGACAACTTGACTCATAGATTTCTTCTCTTCTCTGTCTGTATTTCAGCCGCAGGCTTGCAGCAAAAATGCGTGGATCTGCGCCATCAGGCGGCGGTTTGCCGCGCCGTCGGCGTCGAATAAGAGGTCGGTGTGGCCGCTTTGCGCTGCGCCGCCGAGCAGCAGAACCGAGGCGCGGTAGCGCGAATGGTGGGAGAAAATGGAAAATTCGTCTGCGGGGACGGCTTCGTCGTTCGCCCCCTGCACGACAAGCGCGGGAACATTCGCGCGGGCAAGCTCTTCGGATGCGTCGAGGGACACTTCGTCCGCGCCGAAAAGCGCCGCCTGATAGAGCCACAAAAAGGGATAGTTGGTATAGGCGAGCGCGCCGACGGCATCGACCGACGGGGCAAGCACCCCTTCCATGGCGCTGTTTGCGCCCGAGACGGCGATGACGGCGCTCGGCGCATAGTCCCGCAGAACGCCGCAGGCGGCGTAGGCCCCGCGGCTGTGGCCGAAGAGGGCGTAGCGCTCGTAGCCGAAAAAGTTCTGCGCTTGCAGATAGTCCAAGGCGGCGGCAAGGTCGCGCACGGCCTGCGGATAGCCCACGGCGCTTTTTCCGCCGCTTTCGCCGCAGCCCGTCGGGTCAAAGGCAAAGACCGCCCAGCCGTAGTCGGTGAGGCTTTGGATCTGCGGGAGAAAATCGTCCGCCGTGGCGTTTAAGCCCGGGCAGAGGACGACGAGCGTGTCGCGCGCGCCGCAGTAGAGATACCCGCGCAGCGTTTGCCCGTCGCAGGAGAAGTCCGACGGTTCGCGCGAAGAAATCAGCGCGTCGTAGCACGCGTCATACGGCTCCGGCGCGGGGTCGTAACGGGCGAAAACCGCGTCGTAGATGAGCTTGGTCGCGCACAGCGAAAGAAAAATCCACGAAAAAACGAGAAGAAAAATGGTACGCAGCTTCCTTTTTGTGTTATAATGTACCATGATTCTCACCGTGTTTTGAAAAATTTATGCGCCGGGAGGCGGAAACAATGAAATTTGTGCCTGATTTTTGCCGCACGCTGCCGGACGAGGCAGACTATGCTTCGTTTCTTTCCGAAGCGCAGCGGCTTTTAGAGCCGTGTACGGAAACGGGCCGGTGGCGCGCGCGTGACGGCTGCGCGCTGCATTTTCGGCTCAGCCGCGCAAAAGACGCCCGCGCGTGCGTGGTTTTGATCCACGGCTTCACGGAGTTTTCCGAAAAACTGACGGAATTGCGCCTGCTTCTTCTGCGCAACGGCTATGATGTGCTTTGCTACGACGCGCGGGGGCACGGCCTGTCCGACCGCGCGTGCGAAAACACGGAGCTTGCGCACATCGACCGCTTCGGGCAGTATGCAGACGATTTGGACGGGCTTCTGCGCGAAATCGTCGCGCCTCTGGGCTTGCCCGTCTACCTCTGGGGGCATTCGATGGGCGGCGCGGTGGCGGCGCTTTCCCTCGAGCGGGGCGTGAGCGAAATAGAAAAAGCGGTTTTGTCCTCTCCGATGCTCTGCCCGACGACGCACGGCATCCCGCGCGGAGTTCTTCGCGCTATCGTGCGCGCGGGCGAACAGCGGCACGGCGCAGACGCGCCCGTGTGGTTTATGCACGGCTTCGACCCGAACGCGGACTTCCACCGCGCGGGAGACACGAGCTACGCCCGCTTTCGGCACAATCTCGATCTGCGCATCGCCGAGCCGCGCTACCGCAGCTCCGTGGCGAGCAATCGCTGGATGGCCGAGGCACTAAGCGTGCAGGATGCGATTCTGGCCAAAGGCGCGCCCGAGCGCGTTCGGGCAAAGGTGCTGCTTGTCTCGGCCGAAAACGACAGCGTGGTGCGCATTCGGCCGCAAAAGAGGCTTGCAAAGCGCCTGAAAGACTGCCGCTTCGTGTCCCTTACGGGGGCGAAGCACTGCCTTTACACCTCGGCGCAGCCGATTTTGGGGCAATATGCCGAATTGCTTCTGGATTTTTTCGGCTGATTACTTCTTTTTCTTCGCGAAAAGCGCCTTGGCCTCGCTCGCCACGGCGGCAAGAAGCGATGAAGCGGACTGCTCCTGCTCGGCCTGCACGCTCAAAACGCGCACTTCGCCCTCTTTGCACACGAGAAAGCTCATCGGCGTGCGGCTGACTTTCGCGCCCGCGCCTGCGGGATTCTGGCGCTTTTTGCGCCCGACGTCGTTCACGTCCGCGCCGCCGCCGGCAAAGCCGACGCTGACTTTCGAGACGGGGATGACCGTCATGCCGTCAAGCTCCATCGGCGCGCCCAAAACGGCGTTTGCGTCGGCAAGGCGGAGCGTCTGCTCCACGGTAAAGCCCAGCACGCGCAAGAGCGTGGGTTCATTGCGTTTCACTTCGGGTTCCATTGCGTTCCTCCTTTACGGGCGGCGAGTAGACTTCGTTTTCCATATTTTCGCGGATCAGGCGCACGGCGGCGCGGAAGATCCGAAACAGGCTGATGCGCAGCTCCGCGCAGAACGCATAATTCCCCTCGGCGGCGGCAAAATCGCAGGTGATTTGCACGTCGGCGGCGTTCGGGCGGGACTTCATCACGGTTTCCAAATACCCCACGGCGGGATACACGGCGGCGCAGGCCGCGCCGTAGTGCATGGCGACCTCGGCGGCGTCCTCCCCCGCGCACACGGCGCGAAGGCGCAGCTTCTTCAGCCGCACTTCCGGAAGCAGCGCGCCGATGGCCGCAAGCAGGGTCTGCATCGCGCGCACGAGCTGCACGATCGTCGCGCCGACGCCGCGCGAGCGGACGGCCTTTTGCGCCGACTGCACATCGCGCAGCGGGGCAAGGCCGAGGATTTTTCTCAGAAGCGTCCCGACGGGGCCTGCCGGCTCTCCGGGCGCTTTTTCGCGAAAAGGAATGGGGCCGAGCCGATAGCGCAGCGAGAGCGGCTGCGCGCTTTCCGCCCGCACGAAAATGACCACCGGCAGAGACAAAATCAGAACAATCACTGCCGCAAGCGCGCCGAGCACGGCGGCAAGAATGAGTAGCGGATGCAAAGCCCGACCTCCCCTGCGGTTTGATTCTTTTATTTTATCGTATTTTGCCCGCAAATGCAACCGCTTTACGCCTTTCGGAGAGAAATTTTGAAAAAATCGAAAAAAGGACTTGCATTTTGAAAAATAATCGATACAATAAGAACGACAATACGGTGTTGCAGGGAGTAGGAATCAGTGCGTCAAGTACCGGCGGATGGGAGGTTGCCGTCGGGCGAAGGGGGCTTCGGCCTCCGCGATACTGTTCCGCAACCGCCTGAGCAGGTGTCTCTCGGCGCTTTCGCGCCATTGGCATAGCATCGTACATACACTCTAACCTCCTCCATTTTCGACGGGAGGAATTTTTTATGTCCAAAACCACGGTACGAAAGAAACCCGCGGCGCTCGCCGCAACCAAAACGCTGACCACCTGCGCCGCGCTCGTCGCGCTGACAGTGGTCATCTCGCGCCTGTTCGGCATCATGCCGAGCCAGAGCGCGCGCTTCTCCATTGAAGCCGTGCCCATCTTCCTTGCGGGAATGCTGTGCGGCCCCTTTGCCGGCGCGCTGGTCGGATTTTCCGCCGACGCCATCGGCACGCTCTTCACGCCCTACGGCTTTAATCCCCTGTTCTGCCTGCCGCCGATTCTTTACGGCGTGTGCGGAGGGCTGTTTCGCGCGAAGCTGCGCGAAAAGCCGAGCATCTGGCGCATCGCGCTGGCCTTTGCTCCGGCGGTCGTGTTCGGCTCGATCCTCTGGCAGAGCGCAACGCTGGCGTGGGTCTACGGCGGCGACGCTTTCCGGCCGTTCTTCACGACCAAGCTCGTCGAGCGCAGCATCCAGTTCGGCGTGACCTACGTTCTGGATGTGACGATCGTATATCTGCTGCAAAAATCAAAGGTGCTCGAATCGGCGAAGCTCTACACGCCGACGGAAAGGAAGGAACGGTTATGAACTATCGCGAAGCGCTCGAATTTATCCACTCCATCAACTGGAAAGCCTCGAATCTCGGCCTCTCGCGCACATATGAGCTGCTTGAGCGCATCGGAAACCCGCAGAAAGCCCTGAAATTCATCCACATCGCCGGAACCAACGGCAAAGGCTCGACCGCAGCGACGCTCGCCTCGATTCTGCGCAGCGCGGGCTACTGCACGGGTCTTTACACCTCGCCCTACATCCTCTGCTTCAATGAGCGGATGCAGGTCAACGGCGAAATGATTGCAGACGACGAACTGGCCGAAATTACGGAATTTGTTCGCCCGCACGCCGAGGCCATGCAGGACAAGCCCACGGAATTTGAGCTCGTCACCGTCATCGCGATGGAATATTTTAAGCGCCACAACTGCGACATCGTCGCACTCGAGGTTGGCCTCGGCGGCGAACTGGACTCGACGAACGTGATCGACTGCCCCGAAGTGGCGGTCATCACGAACATCGGCTTAGACCACACCGACATCCTCGGAGATACCTTGGAAAAGGTCGCCTCCGCGAAAGCGGGCATCATCAAAGGCGGCGACGTGGTCATCTATCGCGGCACCGAGGGCGTCGAGCAGGTCTTTGCAGACGCCTGCGCGCGCACCGGCGCGCGCCTGCACCGCGCGGATTTTGACGAAATTCGCCCCATCAGCGCGGATTTCTCCGGTCAGAAGTTCGACCTCGGCGCGCGCAAGGCGCTCGAAACGCCGCTTCTGGGCGAGCATCAGCTCAAAAACGCCGCCGTCGTCATTAAGACGGTCGATGTGCTCAACGAAAAAGGCTGGCACATCTCCGAGCAGCAGCTTCGCGCGGGCATGAAGCGGGTAAGCTGGCCGGGGCGCTTCGAGCTTCTGAGCAAAAAGCCCCTCTTCTTCGTAGACGGCGGGCACAACCCGCAGTGCATGGC
>CAZGOO010000077.1:0-4871 GCA_964527505.1 uncultured Oscillospiraceae bacterium
GATGGACTCGGCGCGATAAATCTGCTCGAGCGCCATCACGCGCATCAGGTGGTGCGGAAAGGTCATCGGCGAGACGCTCAGTCGAAAATCCGCCTGCGCTTTGAGGGATTCATCCATGCCGAACGACGAGCCGATGAGAAAGCAGAGGTTACTTTTGCCATTTAAGCGGACATTTTTCACCGTCTGCGCGAGCTGCTCGGAAGAAAGCAGCTTGCCCTCCGGCGTGAACACGCAAAACCACGCGCTCTTGGGGATTTTCGCGCGGATGAGCGCCGCCTCCTGCGAAAGCGCCGCGGCGATTTGCGCGGCGGAGGGCGCGTCGGGCAGGCGCACCTCGGGCAGCTCGATGAGCCGAAAATCCGCGCCGAGGCGCTTGACATATTCCGCCGACGCGTCGAGATAGAAGCGCTCTTTGAGCTTGCCCATGGCAAGAAGCGTCGTCATGGGGCTTACCTCCGCTTGGCCAGAGGCGTTGAGCGCTCCTGCGCCTCCAGAAGGGCGACGAGGATGCGGTTGGAAAGCAGCCACCCTTCCTCCGTCAGGCGCCAGCGCGCGCCCTCTTTGACCGCCAAATTTCGCTCCGCAAAGCGCGAAAGGAGCTTTTCCAAAGGTTCAAAGGGCATGAGGAAGCTCCGCTCGTATTCCTCGGCGCTGATGCCCTCGGAAATGCGCAGCCGCAGCATCACATATTCGCCCGCGCGCTCGCGCAGGGGGATGGTGTCGCATTCGGTGAGAATTTCGCCTTTTTCGCGGATGCCCGTGATATACCCCTGCAAATCGCGCAGGGCGGTGAAGCGCTTGCCGGTGAAGTCCGACGCGGCACTCGGGCCGAAGCCGAGGTATTCCTCGCCCGTCCAGTATTTCAGATTGTGCCGCGAGGCGAACGCGGGGCGGGCGAAATTGGAAATTTCATAGTGCTCGTAGCCGTAGTCGCGCAAAATCGCGCACGCGTCGAGGTACATCTGCGCCTGCGTGTCGTCCGAGGGGAGGTTCGCGCAGTCTTTGTAGCCCCATAGGGGCGTGTTTTCCTCCACGCGCAGGCCGTAGCAGGAGATGTGCTCCGGGCGGAGCTTCAAAACGTGCTCGAGCGTCTCGCGCCACTGCGCGGGGGTCTGGTTCGGCAGACCGTACATGAGGTCGAGCGACAGATTCGCAAAGCCCGCCTCGCGCGCGCGGATGACGGCAAGGCGCGCCTGCTCAAAGGTGTGAGGCCGACCGAGCTTGCGCAGCATTTCGTCGTCGTCCGACTGCACACCGAGCGACATCCGGTTAAACCCGCCGCGCAGGAGCCTGCGCAGGTCGGTCTGGTTCACGCTGTCGGGATTCGCTTCAAAGGTGATTTCGGGGTCGGACGAAATGCGGAAGCGGTGCATAATTTCATCCAAAATCTGATTTAAGCCCCCCGCGCCGAAGAAGCTGGGCGTGCCGCCGCCGAAGTAAACGGTGTCCACCTCGTAGTCCGGGGCGAGCTTGCCCGATTCGGCAATGTGGTCGGCGAGCGCCTGAAGATATTCGTCCGTCACGCGGCGGTCGCGGCTGCCGCCGAGGGAGTAGAAGTCGCAGTATTCGCACTTGCTCTTGCAAAAGGGGATGTGGACATAGATGCCCAGTTTTTTCTGCGCGGAGCCGCGCTTGAAAAGCAGCGGCGCCATCTCATTTCCCCCCGATTTTTTCCTGCAAGAACGCGCGCAGCTCGTTTTCCGTCCCGCCGCGCACCGTGCGCTTGTCCACGAAGAAGAACTTTCCGTTCGCGTTTTTCAGCAAAAACAGGTGCTCCGATTCGCGCAGCTCGCGCAAAGAGGAATAGCCGCAGTCGGTTGCGTCGCCGCTTTCGCGGATGGACTGCGTGAGCACATGGTCGTAAAATTCCGTCGTCAGATGCAGCGCGTTCGTGCCGAACGCGGCCTGCACGCGCTCTTCCCATTTTTTAAGCTGCTTTTTCTGCCCGAAGAGGCGCGAATACAGAAGCATACCGATGGCCACGAGGCACACGACGATATACATCCACGACGCGCCGTTTTTCGAGCTCAAAAGCACATACACCGACGCGGCCAGAAAGGCAGTGAGCAGCGACACCGAGACGATAAAGGAGATCGTGCCGAATTTTCCGCTCATGGCGCGGTTGGCTTCCTCATGCAGCTCGATATTGAGCGCGGTTTCCGCGGTGAAGCGGGCCACGGGCGCGCCTTGCTGCGGCTCGGCGGCCTGTACGGTTTCCAGTTCTTCCATTAAACTTCCTCCCTGTCTTCGGCGGCTGCGGTCGCCTGCACGGCAATCACGCGGTTGCCCTCTTCGATGCGCATGAGAATCACGCCCTGCGTGTCGCGCCCCTGTTCGCTGATGCTTGCCGCCGAGGTGCGCAGAATCACGCCGCCGGACTCGATGAGCAGCACATCGTCCTCTTCGCCGACGACGATTGCGCCTGCAACTTTGCCGGTTTTTTCCGTGATGCGGTAGTTTTTCAGACCCTTGCCGCCGCGCGACTGCATCTCTTCGCCGCGCAGATACGCATCTACGGAGCAGCGCTTGCCATAGCCCTTTTCGCTGACGGTCAGAAGGCACTTGCCCGCCTCCGCAACCGCCGCGCCGACGACTACGTCGTCTTGCCCGAGCTTAATGCCGCGCACGCCGGCGGCCGTGCGACCCATGCAGCGAACGTCGGTTTCGGCAAAGCAGATGGCCATGCCGCCGCGCGTGGCAAGCAGAATGCCGTCCTCGCCCGAGGTCTTGAGCGCCGCAATCAGCTCGTCGCCCTCATCGAGCGTGAGCACGCGGATGCCCGCCTTGCGCGCGGTGTAAATTTCGCTCATCTGCATCCGCTTGACGGTGCCGTCGCGCGTAACCATGGTGATAAACTCGTTTTCCCCAAACTCGCGGGTCAGAAGCATCGCCGTCACGCGCTCGCCCTGCTCCAGAGGAAGCAGATTGACGATGTTCGTGCCGCGCGCGCCGCGCCCGGCTTCGGGGATGAGATAGCCTTTGAGGCGGTGGACTCTGCCCAGATTCGTGAAGAAGAGCAGATAGTCGTGCGTAGAGGCGAGGAAGAGGTTTTTGATGTAGTCCTCCTCTTTGAGGCTCTGCGCCGAGACGCCGCGCCCGCCGCGCTTCTGCGCGCGGTAGGTATCGACGGGCAGGCGCTTGATATAACCCGCTTCGGAGAGGGTGTAGCAGCAGTCCTCTTCTTCGATGAGGTCTTCGTCGTCGATTTCGTCGGCCACTTCCACGATTTCCGTGCGGCGCTCGTCGCCGTATTTTTCCGCCAGCGCGCGCAGCTCGTCTTTCAAAATGCCCTTGACCAGCTCGGGGTCGGCAATCACGCTGCGCAGCCATGCGATGCGCGCTTCGAGCTCATTGTATTCCGCCTGCAATTTTTCGCGGTCGAGCCCCTGAAGCGCTTTCAGGCGCATATCCAGAATCGCCTGTGCCTGAATGTCGTCGAGGCCGAAGCGCTCCATGAGCTTTTCTTTCGCGTCGTCATAGGCCGAGCGGATGATGCGGATGACTTCGTCGATATTGTCCTGCGCAATGAGCAGACCTTCCAAGAGGTGGGCGCGCTCGAGCGCTTTTTTGAGGTCGAATTTCGTTCTGCGGACGATGACCTCTTCCTGATAGCTGAGGTATTCGTCCAAAATTTCGCGCAAAGTCAGAACTTTCGGCTGGCTCTGGTTTTTCACGAGCGCCAGCATATTGACCGCGAAGGTGCTCTGCATGGCCGTCTGGGCAAAGAGGCGGTTTAAGACCACCTGCTCATTGGCTTCGCGCTTGAGCTCGATGACGATGCGCATACCGTTTCGGTCGGATTCGTCGCGAATTTCCGAAATGCCCTCCAAGCGCTTTTCGTTGACCTGATCGGCCATGTTTTTAATGAGCATCCGCTTGTTGACCTGATAGGGAATTTCGGTGACGATAATGCGGCGGCGGTTTTGGCCGAAGTCCTCAAACTCCGTGCGCGCGCGCATCGTAATGCGCCCCTTGCCCGTGGCGTAGGCCGCGCGGATGCCCGCCCGACCCAAAATCAAGCCCTTGGTGGGGAAGTCCGGCCCCGTGATATGCTCCATGAGGTCGGAAAGCGTCGCTTCGGGATTGTCCAGAACGCACAGGCAGGCGCCGATAACCTCGCGCAGATTGTGCGGCGGGATGTTCGTTGCCATGCCGACGGCGATGCCCGAGGAGCCGTTTACCAGCAGGTTCGGGAAGCGCGAGGGCAAAACGCGCGGCTCTTTGCGCGTTTCGTCGAAGTTCGGGTCCCAATCGACCGTGTCTTTTTCGATGTCGCGCAGCATTTCGTTGGAAAGTTTCGACAGTCGCGCCTCGGTGTAACGGTAAGCCGCGGGGGGGTCGCCATCGACCGAGCCGAAGTTGCCGTGGCCGTCTACGAGCATATAGCGCATGGAAAAATCCTGCGCCAGACGCACGAGCGCGTCGTAAACCGACGCGTCGCCGTGCGGATGATATCGGCCGAGCACGTCGCCGACGCAGGTGGCCGATTTCTTAAAGGGCTTGTCCGAGGTCAGATTGTCCTCATACATTGCATAAAGAATGCGCCGATGCACGGGCTTCAGGCCGTCGCGCACATCCGGCAGCGCGCGCCCGATGATGACCGACATCGCGTATTCCATATAGCTCTGGTGCATTTCGTGCACCAATTCCGAGGTCACGATCGCCTGATTCGGAAATCGAATATCCTCGGGCTTGTAATCCTTCTTGTGCGCCAATGGAGTTCCTCCTTATTTTTTGCTTTGCGCCACAGGGCGTCGCCCCTTACAAGGTATGCACCATACTTGCCTCTCCCTCTGGGAGAGGTGGCTCGGAGCGTAGCGACGAGACGGAGAGGGTTTTTATTCGCCCTCTCAGGCGGCTTTGCCGCCAGC
>CAZGOO010000078.1:0-4855 GCA_964527505.1 uncultured Oscillospiraceae bacterium
ACAAGTTCCGCGAAAATCTCCTGCGTGGAGGAAAAATGGCGATACAGCCCGCCGCGCGAAAGACCCGTCGCCGCGCAGAGGTCTGCCATCGAGACGCTTGCAAAGCCCTTTTCGGCAAAGAGCGCCCGCGCCGCCTCGACGATGGCCGCGCGCGAGGCATCCGCTTTCGCGCCCATTAAAGCGAAGCGATCGCGCCAAGCAGACGCGCCTTGCAGCGCTCGGCGCCGAGAAGCTGCATCACGGTGTAAAGGTCGGGGGAGTTGGTCTTGCCCGTCACGGCAAGGCGCAGGAAATTCGACACATCCGCGACCGAGCCGCCCCATGCGGCGGGGTCGGCCTTGTAGGCTTTCATGTCGGCGGCAAAGCCGAGCTCGAGCGTGACGGCCTTGAGCTTGTCGAACCAGACGGTTGCGTCGTCCGCCGGGTCGTAGGCGGCGAGCAGCTTTTCCAGCGCGCTGCGGATGACGGCCTTGTCAAACTGCGCGGGGAAGTCCTCGCGGGTGAAAAATTCGTCGTAGAAGAAGCCGAGCTGCGGGCGGACTTCTTTCCATGTGGCAAAGTCCTTGCGCGGCTTCTTGCCGCCGCGGCCGATGGAGAGGATCGCCGTGGCAAATTCGGGGTCGGCGGTGAGTTTCGCGGCAAATTCGGGGTCATATTCCGCCGCCCACTGCGACAAAAGCGCATAGACCTGCGCGCCCGTCATGCGCGAAATGACGTTTTTGGAAACGTCCACGAGCTTTGCGTAGTCAAAGAGCGCGCCTGCGGGATTGAGCTTTTTGGGGCTAAACTTGAAGTCCTGCGCGGGCGTATCGGGGTTGGCGCGGCGCCAGTCCTCGAAGTTGGAATTGAGCACGGTCATTAAGTATTCGTAGACCGACTGCGCGGGGAAGCCCTCGGCGGTGTAGTAGGTCATGGCAAGCTCGGGGTCTTTGCGTTTGGAGAGCTTGCGCTTGGAAGTGCCGTCCATCTTCATCAATGGCCCGATGTGAACATATTTCGGCAGCTTGAAGCCGAGCGTTTTGAAGAGCTGGATGTGGAAGGGAAGGCTCGGCAGCCACTCATCGCCGCGCACGACGTGCGTGGTGCGCATGAGTTCATCATCGACGGCGTGGGCGAAGTGGTAGGTGGGGATGCCGTCGGATTTGAGCAGCACATGGTCGATGTCGTTTTCCGTGACGGTCAGCTTGCCCTTGACCAGATCGTCGAATTTGAACTGATTTTCAATGTTGCCCTCGCTGCGGAAGCGCAGAACCCACGGGTGCCCCGCGTCGAGCTCGGCGCGGATATCCTCCATGGAGCGGTCGCGCCAGAGGGCATATTTGCCGTAGTAGCCGAAATTCTCCTTGTTGGCCTCCTGCTGCTCGCGCATGGCCGAAAGCTCCTCCTCCGTGCAGAAGCAGGGGTAGGCGTGCCCCTCGGCGACGAGCTTTTTGGCGAACACATGGTAAATTTCCGCGCGCCGACGCTGGCGGTAGGGGCCGTAATTTCCCACATCGCCGTCTTTCGTTGCGCCTTCGTCAAAGGAAATGCCGTAGTATTTCATCGAGTCGATGAGCACTTCCACCGCGCCCTCGACCTCGCGCTTGGCGTCGGTGTCCTCGATGCGCAGGAAAAGAACGCCGCCGGACTGGTGCGCCATGCGCTCGGAGATCAAGCCCTGCACGAGATGTCCCATGTGGACAAAACCGGTGGGCGAGGGCGCCATACGCGTCACGACCGCGCCCTCGGGCAGATTGCGCGGGGCAAAGCGCGCCTCGACCTCGGCGGGCGTTTCGGTAACATTCGGGAAAAGAAGCTGAGCAAGTGCCTGTGTATCCATAAAAACCGTCCCTCTTTTTTCGGATTTTTCTCTAACTATACGGGATTTTCGGCGGAAAGTCAAGAAGATTGCAAAAACAAAAAGATTGCCAGCGTCAAAACGACGCTCTGCGCGTCGTCGTTGCCGTCGGCCAGAAGCAAAAGTAAGATTAAAAGGAGCAGCACTTCGCCGTCGTCGCAGCAAAGCGGCAGCAGCCGCTCCACCACCGGAAGCCGCGAGATTTTCGGAGGCGGCGGGGCATTCGGCGCGCTCGGGCGCGGGGGCGGGGCGGCTTGCGGCGTGGGCTTCGCCTCGGGCATGGTCTGCCGGCGAAAGCCGCCGCCCGCTTCGGGGGAATATCGGTGATACATCGCAGCGCCTCCTTAAAATCCGCCGTAGCGCCCGAGCGCCGCTCCGGCCAGACCCGAAAGCCGCGCAAGCTGCGCGGCGCGGTCGAGACTTTCGCGCCGCTCGGGGCGAAGATAGGGCTTGAGCGCGCACAAAAGCGCCTCCTGCCGCGCGTCGGTCTGCCGCGCCTGCTGCATGAGCGAAAAAATCGAGCGGGCAAAGTCGCTTTGCGTGTCTGAGTTTGGCGGCGGCGCGGGTGCGTCGGGCGGTTTGGCGGTTTCTTCGGGCGGCGCGTTTTGCGTTTGCGACAGCCCGAGCGACTGCGCAAGCGCCTGAATCTGCGCCATGGAGTCGGGGTCGGCCAAAATGCGGCCGATGGTTTCGTCCATATTGCTCATTTGCGCGCCTCCAGTCGGCGCAGAAGCGCCTGCACCCGTTCGTCGGCAAGAAGCGGCCGCAAAAGCTCCTGCGCCGAAGCGCCGTCGCCGCGCTTTGCCGCCTCAAGCGCCGCACGCAGCGTTTCGCCGTCGGATTGCGCCATGAGCGCGGCAAGCTGCCGCCCCTCGGGACTTTGCAAAATCGCCTGTGCGGAATTTTTTGCGGAATCCTGCTGCATAGTCATTGCCTCCTTTGCGGTATTCTGCTATAATAGTATGCGCAAACGTGCAAAGGAGTGACTGCTCTGAAAATTTTAGTTGTATCGGATTCCCACGGCGACCTCGACGCGCTGCGCTCGGCGGTGCGCCGCGAGCGGCCGCAGGCGATAATCCACCTCGGCGACCACGCGTCCGACGCGGACGCGATTGCAAATGAATTTGCGGGCCTGCCCGTTTTGAGCGTGCGCGGAAACTGCGACTTCGACACCCCCACGCGCGCGGAAACACTCACGCGCGAAATAGAGGGTGTGCGCATTTTCGCCGCCCATGGCCACCGCTACGGCGTCAAGTCGGGGCTTTTGCGCCTGAGCTACGCCGCGCGGGAAGCGGGCGCGCGCCTTGCGCTCTTCGGCCATACGCACTGCCCTTATCTCGGCGAAGAGGGCGAAATGACCCTCATGAACCCCGGCGCGTGCGGCGGCTTTCGCCCGAGCTACGGGGTCGTGACCTTGCAAAACGGCACGCTCGAGTGCCGCCTGACAGAACTTTTTTCGGAGGATAGCCTATGATTCTCACCATCGACATCGGCAATACCAACATCGTCCTCGGCGGCATCGAAGCGGGCGAAATCCGCTTTGAAGCCCGCCTTGCCACCGACCGCATCAAAACCTCCGACCAGTATTGCGCGGAGCTGAAAATGATGCTGGCCATCTACGAAGTGCGCCCGGAGACGGTGGAGGGCAGCATCATTTCCTCCGTCGTCCCGCCGGTTTTGAACTCCGTCAAGACCGCGATTTTGAAGCTGACGGGAAAAGCGCCGCTCATCGTCGGCCCCGGCATCCGCACGGGTCTGAACATCCGCATGGATAACCCCACGGAGATCGGCAGCGACCTCATCGTCGCCGCCGTCGCGGCCATCGCGGACTACGGCGCGCCGCTTCTCATCGTGGACATGGGCACAGCCACGACCATCACCGCCATCGACGAAAACGGCGCGTTCGTCGGCGGCTGCATCTGCCCGGGTCTGATGATTTCGCTCGACGCGCTCACGGGGCGTACCGCGCAGCTTCCGGGCATCAGCCTCGATGAGCCCCCGCACGCCATCGGCAAAAATACCCGCGACTGTATGCGCTCGGGCGTGATGTTCGGCGCGGCGGCGATGCTCGACGGGCTTCTCGAGCGCATGGCGCAGGAGCTCGGCTGCGAGCCGAAAATCGTCGCCACGGGCGGCATCGCCCGCTTCGTGACGCCTCTGTGCAAGCGGGAAATCACGGTCGATCGGAGCTTAATGACGCGCGGGCTGTATGTGCTTTACAAGAAAAACACGAAGTAACTCGGAAAGGAGAAGAACCATGCGGGAATTTACCTACCCCTCCTGCGGCGCGGGCACGATTCATGCCTATGCGTGGCCTGCCGAGGGCAAGCCGCGCGCCGTCGTGCAGATTGTGCACGGAATTGCGGAGCATATGCTGCGCTATGACGAATTTGCGCGCTTTTTATCGCAGCGCGGCGTTCTGGTCGTCGCGCAAGACCACATGGGGCACGGAAAAAGCGAGGGCAGCGGCGCGCCGCTGTATTTCGCGGGCGGCTGGTTTTGCGCCGTGGATGATACCTTTTCGCTTCTTTGCCGCACGCAGGCGGAATATCCCGACGTGCCTTATTTTCTTCTGGGGCACTCGATGGGCTCTTTCCTCACGCGAAGCCTGCTCATCCGCTACCCCGAAACGCGCCTTGCCGGCGCCGTCATTTGCGGCACGGCGTGGCAGCCGGCGGCGGTGCTCTTTGGCGGGCGCGCGCTGGCGGGGCTTTTCTCCCTTTTCGGCGAGAAGCGGCACAGTAAATTTCTGCACAACCTGATGTTCGGCGCGTATAATGCGAAATTTCCCGACGTGCAAACGCCGAACGACTGGATTTGCTCCGACCGCGCCGTCGTCGCGCGCTACACCGCAGACCCCCTTTGCGGCGGCAAAGAGACGATCGGCCTTGCCCGCGCGATGCTCGGCGGCATCGCCTTTAACCAGCGCCGCGCCAACCTCGAAAAAATGAACAAAGACCTGCCTGTTTTCTTTATCGCGGGAAAGTCCGACCCCGTCGGCAGCATGGGGCAGGGCGT
>CAZGOO010000079.1:0-4822 GCA_964527505.1 uncultured Oscillospiraceae bacterium
ACCCGATGGTCGCCTTTGCCGGGCAGATGACGGGCGTGGAGGGCTATGTGGAGTCGTGCGCATCGGGCTTTGTGGCGGCGGTGAGCATGGCCGCGCGCCTGCGCGGCGAAGAGGTGCCCGATTTTACGAACAAGACCGCCATCGGCGCGCTGGGCTACTACATCAGCGACGAAACCGTGCATGATTTTCAGCCGATGAACGTCAATTTCGGCATCCTTGCGCCCTTGGACTACCGCGTGAAAGGCAAGGCCAATAAAAACCTCGCCATCGCCAACCGCGCGCTTGCGCAGCTTGCGGCGATGGGCTACCCCACAGGAAAAGAGGAGACACTATGAAGATCATTCTCGACGCGATGGGCGGCGACTACGCCCCCGAGCAGGTCGTCAAAGGCGCGCTTTTGGCCGCCGAAACAGAAGAAACGGAGCTGGTGCTCGTCGGCAGAGAGGCGGAAATTTTCGCGGCGGCGAAGAATTGCGGCTGCGAGCAGCTCCCGAAGGGCATTTCCGTCGTCCACGCCGAGGACGTGGTCGATATGCACGCAGACCCCGCGCGCGTGCTGCGCGAGCACCCGGATTCGTCGATGGTCGCGGGTTTGAAAATGCTGGCCGCGGGCGAGGGCGACGCCTTCATTTCCGCGGGAAACACGGGCGCGCTGCTCTCGGCCGCAACCTTGACGGTCAAGCGCATTCGCGGCATCCGCCGCGCGGCCTTTGCGCCCGTCATGCCGCTCGGCGGCGGGTCGATTTTGGTCGATGCGGGCGCGAACGCGGAGTGTACGCCCGAATTTCTGCTGCAATTCGGCTGCATGGGCTCGATCTACGCGCAGAAAGTGCTCGGAAAAGCCGAGCCGACCGTCGCGCTGCTCAATAACGGCGCGGAGGAAACGAAAGGCGACCCCCTGCACAAAGAAGCACACGCGCTTTTGCGCCGCGCTTCGGAAAAGGGACTGATTTATTTTGTCGGCAACATCGAAGCGCGCGACGTGCCGGAATCGGCGGCAGACGTGATCGTGGCCGACGGCTTTTCGGGCAATGTGCTGCTCAAGAGCATCGAGGGCACGGCGATCTATATGTCGCACCGTCTGAAGAAAATTTTCAAGAAAAACCCGCTGACCATGCTCGGCGCGCTTCTGTGCAAGGGCGGCATCAACGAGCTGCGCCGCTCGATGGACTATCGCGAAGTCGGCGGCTCCCTGCTTCTGGGCATCTCGAAGCCCGTCATCAAGGCGCACGGTTCGTCCGACGCCGTGGCGGTGCGCAGCGCCATTCGGCAGGCGGTCAACGCCGTTTCGAGCGGCTTCTGCGACGAGATTCGCGCCAACATCGCCGCAATGCGCTTGGAGGACGACCATGCAGACGGAACTTGAACGCAGACTCGGCTACACCTATACCGACCGCGCCCTCTTCGAGCGCGCCTTGGCGCACAGCTCCTATGCCCACGAATGCGGCACGGGCCAAAGCTACGAGCGGCTGGAATTTCTCGGCGACGCCGTTTTGGGCTTCGTCACGGCCGACTATCTCTACCGAAACTACCCGGAAAAGCAGGAAGGCGAGCTCACGCGCATCCGCGCGGAGCTGGTGTGCGAAACGAACCTTGCCGCCGTCGCGCGCTCGATCGGCTTGGGCGAATTTCTCCTGCTCGGCCACGGCGAGGCGCACTGCGGCGGGCGCGAGCGCCCGGGCATTTTGTGCGATGTGATGGAGTCGCTCATCGCCGCAGCGTACTTAGACGGCGGTATCCACGCCGCGCGCGGCATCATCGAGCGCATCGTTTTTCCGCGCCTGCGCTTTTTGCAGGCGCAGCGCGACCACAAAACCGAGCTTCAGGAGCTGGTGCAGCGCAGGCGCGATCAGGTTTTGAGCTACGAGCTCATCGACGAGAACGGCCCGCCGCACTGCCGCGAATTTGTGGTGCAGGTGCGCTTAAACGGCGTGGTCGTCGGAAACGGCGTCGGCACGAGCAAAAAGCGCGCCGAACAGGCCGCTGCCGCCGAGGCCATCGCCCGCCTTTTCCCGAACGAATCGTGAAAAAAAGAACCGCTTTGAGAAAAAATCCCAAAGCGGTTCTTTTTTTATGCTCAGCCCTGACGCTCGAGCTTGCGGTTGCGGAAGTAGAGGCAAATGTCGGCCGCGACCATGACGGTGTTCGGGAAATAGAACCAGAACGCGAGGTTATAGGTGTGCGAAATCATCTTCGAGCCGATGCCGCAGAGGTAGCCCAGAAGAATGAAGATGCTGAAAAGCACGCTCTTGCCCTTGGTCGAGCGGCTGCGATAGGAACGGATGATGGAAAGCGGCCACGAAATGCCGAAGCTGAGAATCATGACGGTTTCCAGAATTTCTGCCCACTGCATTGTTACAAAGTCTCCTTTTTTCCTGTATAATCCGGCAAAAGCTGCGGAGAGGGGAGCACGCCGTGCAGTCCCGCCGCCTCGCGCGCGGCTTCAAAGCGGGAAAGGTGCGCAAGGGTCAGGTTGCCGAAATCGACCGTTTTGGCCTTTGCGGCGGCTTTTTTGCCCGCGCTACGGCCGAAAACGATGATATCGAGCAGACTGTTGCCCATCAGGCGGTTGCGCCCGTGGATGCCGCCGACGACCTCGCCCGCCGCGAAGAGGTTTTCCACATCCGTCTGCCCGTCGGGCGTGATGTGAACGCCGCCGTTTTGATAGTGCAGCGTGGGATAAACGAGAATCGGTTCCACGCGCAGGTCGATTCCGTGCTTGCCGAACATCCGCAGCATCGCGGGGATGCGCTTTTCGATCGTCCCCGCGCCGTGGCGCAGTTCAATCATCGGCGTGTCGAGCCAGACGGCGCTGCCAAGCGGCGTCTTGAGGCCCTTGCCGCGCTCGGAGCATTCGCGGATGATGCCCGCCGCAGCCACGTCGCGCGTCTCGAGCGGATGGATGAAGGCTTCGCCCTCGGCGTTGACGAGCATCGCGCCGACCGAGCGCACTTTTTCGGTGACGAGCGCGCCGTAAATCTGCGCGGGGAAGGCCGCTCCGGTGGGGTGATATTGCAGGGTGTCGGGGTAGAGCAGCCCCGCGCCCGCGCGGTAGGCCAAAACCAGACCGTCGGCGGTCGCGCCGTAGTGGTTCGAGGTGGGGAAGCCCTGATAATGCAGCCGCCCCGCGCCGCCCGTGGCGAGGATGACGGTCTTTGCCCGCGCGATGAGAAGCTCCTGCGTCTCCATGTTGACGAGCACCGCGCCCGTGCAGCGGCCGGATTCGTCCGTGAGAAGTTCAACGGCGGCGGTGAAATCGACCACTTCAATGTTACGCCCGAGCACTTCGTCACGCAGCGTGCGCATGATTTCCGCGCCGGAGTAGTCCTTGGCCGCGTGCATCCGCTTGCGCGAGGTGCCGCCGCCGTGGGTGGTGAGCATGGTGCCGTCGGGCGCTTTGTCAAATTCCACGCCGAGCTCGCTCAGCCAGCCGATGGCCTCGGGCGCTTCGGTGACGAGCTTGTAGAGCAGATCTTTCTGCGCGGCGAAGTGCCCGCCGCCGTAGGCATCGAGGAAGTGCTGCGCGGGGGAGTCATTGGGCTTGTCGGCGGCCTGAATGCCGCCCTCGGCCATCATGGTGTTCGCGTCGCCGATGCGCAGCTTCGTGGCCAAAACGACCTTGGCGCCCGCGCGGTCTGCTTCGATGGCCGCCGCGCAGCCGGCGCCGCCGCCGCCGAGGATGAGCACGTCGCACTCGTAGTCCGCTTTTTCAAAATTCGCGGCTTTTCCGAGCAGACGCGAGCGTCCCTCCAAAAGCGCGGCAAGCTCCGTGGGGACTTTGCCGCCGGCGTTTGCGCCGATGTGCAGCTCGGTGAAGCGGTCGGCGCGGTAGTCGGGGTGGAATTTGCGCAGAAGCGCGTCTTTTTCCTCCGCGCTCAGTCTGCGCGGCTCGTTGGAAAGATTTTTTTCGCGCGCGGCTTCGACCGCACGGATCGATGCGAGAAAGCGTTCGTCCTGATACATTTTCTGCCCCTCCTTACGGCTCGATTTCGCGGTGATTGTAGAGCTCCTGAATTTCCGAAAGCGGCTTTTGCATCAGCGCTTCGAGAAGCTCCTCGAATTTTCCCTCGCGAATTTCCTCAATGCGCACATCGAGATGGTCGCAGTGCGGGGCGATGTACTTGCCGTTTAAGCGCCGCGCGAGCATGGCCACCTGCGGGTGGGAGATTTCGGCGGGGCAGCGGCTCGAGCACACGCCGCACATCACGCAGTCGAAGGATTCTTCGGCGCATTTGTCAAATTCGCCGCGCTGCGCATAGGCAATGTACTGCATGACGTTCAGACCCTGCGTGCAGGCGTTCGTGCAGGCGTTGCAGCCGACGCAGGCGTAGATTTCGGGGTAGAGCTGCATCATGACCGTCTGGCTCGGCGTGAGCTTTTCCAAGTCGTAGACCGCTTTGACCAGCGGGAAGAAAGGCAGCGTTGCCACATACATCCCGTCCTCCACCTTTGTCGAGCAGGCGAGGCACGCCTTGAGCGCGCGGTCGCCCCGGATGCGATAGACCGTCGCGCACGCGCCGCAAAAACCGTTGCGGCAGCCGCAGCCGCGCACGAGGCGGTAGCCCGCGTATTCCATCGCCTCCATAATGGTCAGGCTTTCGGGAACCTCATAGGGCTTGCCGAAGAGATATACCGTTACCATAAGTTTTCCTCCTTAATACTCATCGGGCAGCTCGTCGAGCTTGTCGAGGCGGAATACGGGACCGTCTTTGCAGACGTATTTGCTGCCGATGTTGCAGCGACCGCATTTTCCGAGCGCGCATTTCATTTTCAGCTCGAGCGTGGTGTAGATGGCGCTGCGCGCAAAGCCCAGCTCCATCAG
>CAZGOO010000080.1:0-4715 GCA_964527505.1 uncultured Oscillospiraceae bacterium
ACGAAGCCGATTTTTGCCGCCTGCTCGCGCGCGGGAACGTCTTTCAGGGGCACGCCGCAAAAGCGCACCTCGCCCGAAACTTCGCCGTGCGGGGCAAGGACGGATTTGAGCCTGCGCAGAAGCGTCGTTTTTCCGCTGCCGCTTTTGCCGCATAAGACAACATATTCGCCCGCTTCAATCGTCAGATTGACATTGCGCAGCGAGGGCGCTTTCGCCTCGGGATAGGTGAAGCTCAGAGCTTCGATCTCAAAATGTGCCATTGCACGGCCTCCTTGATGTGAAGTGCGCTCGGAAGAAGCAGATAGGCGCAGTAGGGCAAAAATGCCCAGTTGAGCGCGGAGAGTTGCAGGCTGGGGTAAAATTCCGCGTCCCGCGCGCCGAAAAGCAGCGCCGCGAGCCACAGAAGAAGAATTACGGCCAAAAGCACGCCGTCGCGCGCGCTCATGCGGTAAATTTGAAAGGAAGTGCGCTTTGCGCAGCCGTAACCGCGGGCGCGCATGGAGTCGGCCGTGACGACGCTGCTCTCGAGCGCGCGGTCGGTCAGCGCGGACAAGACGGCCGTGCCGTCCGTCAGGCGCACGCGCAGCTTGTCCTCGCGCTCGGCACCCTTGCCGATGCAGCGGCGGGCGGCGCGAATCTGCGCGGTGCGGCGCGTGAGATCGGGGATGAGCCGCAGCACCATCACCAAAAGCAGGGAAAGCGACGGCGCGATGCCGCCGAAGAGCGCGGTAAATTTATCGCTCGTCATCACGCGGTTATAGCAGCCGAACCAGAAAAGCATCGCCACGAACACGCCGCCGATGACCACGCCGTAGCCAAGCGCTTCGAGCGTGAAGTTGCGCCCGAGCCAGACGAAAAGGACATGGTCGCCCAGCGTGACGAACAGGGGATTGAGCACGCACAAAAGCGCGAACAGGGGCAGCGCGGTGAGAAGCTGGCGAAATGCCTGCCCGCGACGCAAAAGCGCGTAGTACAAAATCGAAGCAAGCAGCGACGCTACAAGCCACGCGGGGTGCCGCCCGATGGCCGTAAAGACAATCACGCCGATAAAATACGCGAAGCAGACCGCCGGATGGCGACGGGAAAAGGCGTCCATCTTACCAGTCACCGCCCGGGTGGCCGACGTCCTCGCCGAGACCCTTGCAGGTGTAGAGCCATTCGATCACATCGCCCTGCTCCAAGTGGTAGCTCGAGCAGCCGTAGTTCGGGAACCAGCCGTTGACGCGGTACATCCAGCCGGACTGCTCGCCGCAGTCAAATTCGTAGAGATGGTTGATGCC
Organism: uncultured Oscillospiraceae bacterium; assembly: GCA_964527505.1. Taxonomy (GTDB): domain Bacteria; phylum Bacillota; class Clostridia; order Oscillospirales; family Oscillospiraceae; genus JAZOXB01. The sequence continues at coordinate 1,281 of CAZGOO010000080.1, forward strand.
TTCAATATAATAACTGTTGTACATCGGCGTCCAGCTATATTCTATCTGGATGTTTGCCGCTTCGCAGGCGCGGCAGAGCACTTCAAAGACCGTCTCGCCCTCGGTGAAGGCGACGCGTACCACCTGCAAAATCGTCCCGTCTTCGGGCACAAACTCCAACTTGCCCGGTTTGAGGTCGCCGAGGTTGTTGAGAATCGTGTCGCAGCGGATGGTGAGATAGCAGAAAAGCTCGTCCGAGGGGGGATTTGTGGGCTTCGGCGGCTCGGTGGGCTCGGTCGGCTCCGTGGGGCTTCCGGTCGGCGAGGTGATCTGCGTCGGAGTGGTCGTTTCCACCGGAATCTGCGTGCCGCTCGGCTCGGTGGGCTCGGCCGGCTCGGTGGGCTCGGTCGGCTCGGTGGCGTCGGCGGAGGAATTTTTGTTGGCCGCGTCGATGAGCGACTCTAATTCCTTGCGGCGCTCCTCTTCGAGCTTGTCAAGGTCGGCGGGGGTGAAGCAGAGGGTAATTTCCGAGGCGCGGATCTGCGCGACGGCAAAGGAATTGAGCGCGGCAAGCTCCATGTCGTTGACGGTGCGCTCGTCGCCGACCCAGTTGATGCGCTGGCCGGCCACGGCATCTTCCAGCGTCCCCGCGAACACGCCCGCGCTCTGCGCGCCTGCGCGCATACTCAGGTGCACGGCGGCGTTTTGGATTTGAAGCGTCTGCGCATCAAGCTGCACGGTCAAAGGAGAATCGCCCTGCGTGATGAAGGCTTCGCCCGCGGTCAAGTCCAAAATCCCGCCCGAGAGCGTCACGCTGGCGCTGCGGTTGAGGACGATTGTGCCGTCCTTACAAATTAAGGTGGCATAGCCGCCCGCGCCGGTGGTGAGTACGTCGCCTTCGCGCAAAGCCGTGCCGTTTTCCGGGGTGAAGGCAAGACCGCTGCGCGTGAGTGTGACGACACCCTGCACTTCGGACAACACAAAGCCGTCCTCCTGCGGCGTGTCGAACCAGCCGCGCAGGTGCCCCGCAAGGAGCACACCGCCTACGGCGATGGCAACGATGAGAACGATCATGAGAATGTTGGCAATTGTCTTTTTTCGCATAACAAACAGCCTCCGATAATAAAAAATGTCCCCGATTTGGGGACAAAAAATTACACGAACAGACGCAGGGCATCCCCAAGAGCCCGCGCGCTGCCGTCGAGTGTTCGTATTCCGACTCCGGGCGCCGTTTGCCGCGGTCTTCTCGGCCTGCGCCAATGACCTGCGGCGGCATTCTGCCCGTCTACGGCGGCTTGGTACCGTTGGGATTTTCCCATTCCGACCCTGCCCGACGATGCATCATTCGCTACAAATGTTATGATATCACAAATTTAAGAAAATGCAACCGCTTTTTTTCGCGCGCGCGGAATGCGTCGAAAAAAGACGCAAAATTGACGCAAAAATTTCACATTTCCCTCTTGACATTCGGAAAGAAATGGGTATTATATAGGGTGTTAGCACTCAGACGCTTTGAGTGCTAAGAACGAAGTAAATAAACCACCATTGGAGGTATGAATTATGACTCTCAAGCCTATGGCAGACCGCGTGCTGCTCAAGCCCGTCGAAGCGGTCGAAACCACCGCATCGGGCATCATCCTTTCCACCGCAAATAAGGAAAAGCCCGTCATTTCCGAAGTCGTGGCCGTCGGCCCCGGCGGTATGGTTGACGGAAACGAAGTGACGATGCTCGTCAAGCCCGGCGACAAGGTCGTTGTCGGCAAGTATGCCGGCACCGAAATCAAGCTCGACGATAAGGAATATTCCATCGTCAAGCAGTCCGAGATCCTCGCGATCGTAGAATAAGGAGGCACACACCATGGCTAAAATGATCGAATTCGGCGAAGACGCCCGCAAGAAGCTGCAAAGCGGCATTGACCAGCTTGCAAACACCGTGAAAGTTACCCTCGGCCCGAAAGGCCGCAATGTCGTGCTCGGCAAGAAGTACGGCGCTCCGCTCATCACCAACGACGGCGTGACCATCGCCAAGGAAGTGGAGCTGGAAGATCCGTTTGAGAACATGGGCGCGCAGCTCGTGCGCGAAGTTGCCACCAAGACCAACGACGTTGCCGGCGACGGCACCACCACCGCAACGCTTCTGGCGCAGGCCATCGTTCGCGAGGGCCTGAAGAACGTTTCCGCCGGTGCAAACCCGATGGTCATGCGCAAGGGTATGCAGAAAGCCGTCGATACCGCCATCGAGGCCATCAAGGCCAATTCGCAGGCGGTCAACGGCTCTGCCGATATCGAGCGCGTCGGCACCGTTTCCTCCGGCGACGCCGAAATCGGCAAGCTCATCGCCGAGGCGATGGAGAAAGTTACCGCTGCGGGCGTGATCACTATCGAAGAGTCCAAGACCGCCGAGACGGGTCTGGACGTTGTGGAAGGTATGCAGTTTGACCGCGGCTATATCTCCCCCTATATGGTCACGGACACCGATAAGATGGAGGCCGTCATCGACGATCCCTACATTCTCATCACCGATAAGAAAATTTCCAGCATTCAGGACATTCTGCCCGTGCTCGAGCAGATCGTCAAGGGCGGCCAGAAGCTCGTCATCATCGCCGAGGACGTCGAGGGCGACGCGCTGAGCACCCTGCTTGTCAACCGTCTGCGCGGCAACTTCAACTGCGTCTGCGTCAAGGCGCCCGGCTTTGGCGACCGCCGCAAGGAAATGCTGCGCGACATCGCCATCCTCACCGGCGGCACCTATATCGCCTCCGAGCTGAACATGAACCTGCCCGAAGTGACCGTCGCCGACCTCGGCCGCGCCCGTCAGATGAAGGTCAACAAGGACACCACCGTGATCGTAGACGGCTGCGGCGACCCCAACGCCATTCAGGCGCGCATCCACGAAATCAAGGCCGCCATCAAGGTCACGACTTCCGAATACGACAAGGAGAAGCTTCAGGAGCGTCTGGCGAAGCTCTCCGGCGGCGTTGCGGTCATCCGCGTCGGCGCGCAGACCGAAGTTGCCATGAAGGAGCAGAAGCTCCGCGTCGAGGACGCGCTCAACGCCACCCGCGCTGCGGTGGAAGAGGGCATCGTTGCCGGCGGCGGCACGGCCTATGTCAACGCCATTCCCGCAGTCGAGAAGCTCGTTGCCAAGCTCACCGGCGACGAAAAGACCGGCGCCGAAATCATCGCCAAGGCGCTTCAGGCCCCGATTCGCCAGATCGCCGAAAACGCCGGCGTGGACGGCTCCGTCGTCTTTGAGAAAATCAAGAGCAGCCGCAAGGTCGGCTACGGCTACGACGCCTACACCGCCACCTACTGCGACATGATCCCCACCGGCATCGTTGACCCGACCAAGGTCACGAGAACCGCGCTGGAAAACGCCGCCTCCATCGGCGCTTGCGTCTTGACCACCGAGTCGCTCGTTACCGACAAGCCCGATCCCGCAGCCGATGCAGCCGC
>CAZGOO010000081.1:0-4679 GCA_964527505.1 uncultured Oscillospiraceae bacterium
GGGTCGGTGTCGTTATCGAGCAGGAGGTTGACGGACATAATCTGAATGCCCGAGCGGCTGACGGCGGGATAAAGGCCGTCCTCGTCCGACCCGCTGCACTCCGTAACGCCGAAGGCTTTCGGAATCGACGGGCCTGTAATATCCGCGTCGAGAATCGCGACGCGCTTGCCGCTTTTCTGCATGGCCGTTGCCAGCATGGAGGTAACGGTGGACTTGCCCACGCCGCCCTTGCCGGAAACGACCGCGATGACTTTCTTTACATTGGATTTCGGATTCGGCGCCGCAAGCAGGCTCTCTGTCTTGCGATCTGCGCAATCCGAGCCGCAGGAGGCGCAGTTGCCGCTGCATTCGCTCATAAAAAATACAACTCCTTTGATAGTTTGTCTTTGCCTATTATATGCTTTTTTTCGTAAGGTGTCAACCGTTCTCCCGAAATCAGCTCTGAAGTGCTTCCCACTGCTCCATGAGCTCCAGAAGCGCCGCCTCGGCGGCCTCTTTTTCTTCCATCAGGCGCGAAAGCTCCTGATAGTCGGAGGCAGCCGCTTCGATTTGCGCGTCGAGCGCGGAAATCCCCTTTTCGCGTTTTTCAATCTCCGCTTCCAGCTTGCGAAGCTGCTTTCCCGCGTCTTTCGGCGCGGCGGGCTTTGCCGCCTTTTCCTTTTTTACGGGCGCTATGCGGGCTTTGTTCATCGCTTCGCGCTCGGCCATGGCGCGGTATTTCGCGTAGCCGCAGGGGAAGTCGCGGATTTTCCCGTCCTCCAAAAGCCAGATGCGCGTGGCGAATTTTTCGATGAAATAACGGTCGTGCGAAACGAAAATGAGCGTTCCCTCGTATTCTTCCAGCGCATCTTCGATCCATTCGCGCGAGGCGATGTCCAGATGGTTCGTCGGCTCGTCCAAAATCAGCAGATTGATTTTTTCGTCCATCAGCATACACAGCCGCAGGCGCGACTGCTCGCCGCCGGAGAGCGTGCCGACCGTTTTGAACACGTCCTCTCCCGAGAAGAGGAACGCGCCGAGGCGGTCGCGCGCGACCTGCGGTGTGCAGTTTTTTTCGTAGAGGATCGTGTCGGAGAGCGTGCTCGCGGGGTTGTCGAGGTGGATGACTTGGGGAAGATAGCCCGATTTGACCGACGGGCCGAAGCGAATGCGCCCCTCGCTCGGCTCTTCTCCGAGCAAAACGCGCAAAAAGGTCGTCTTGCCCGTGCCGTTGTCGCCGAGCAGGGCGATGCGGTCGCCGCCTTGCACCAGCAGCTCCACATCGGAAAAGAGCGTGCGCGCGCCGAAGCGCTTGGAAAGATTCTTCACGGTCAGAACTTCGTCGCCGTGGAAATCCTTTTCGCTGAATTTCGCGCGCATCGTCCGCTCGACGGTCGGGCGGTCGGTTTTTTCGATGCGCTCCATGCGGTGCTGAATGGACATGGCGCGGCGATAGAGCACGCGGTTGTTGATGCCCCAGCCTTTCATGCGCTCGAGCGTATAGCCGAGCTGCTTGAGCTTTGCCTGCTCCTGCTCATATTGGCGAAGCTGCAAATTAAAGCGCGCCTGTTTTTCTTCGAGATAGAAGGAATAGTTGCCGCTGTAAAGCTCCGCTCTGCCGTCGGAAATTTCGACGATGCGCTGCGCCACGCGGTCTAAGAAAAAGCGGTCGTGCGAGATGGTCAAAACCGTGCCCTTGAATTTCAGAAGATATTCTTCCAGCCACTCCACGCTTTTTAAGTCCAAGTGGTTCGTCGGCTCGTCGAGCAGGAGAATATCCGTCTTTTCCAAAAGGAGACGCGCAAGGTTCACGCGCGTCTTTTCGCCGCCGGAGAGGCGGTCAAACTCCTGCGCGCGCATTTGCTGCGGGATGCCGAGGCCGTTGCAGACTTTGTCGATTTGCGTGTCCTGCTCGTAGCCGCCACCGATGAGATAGGCGTTGCTCAGGCGGTCGTATTCCTCCAAAAGCGTTTTCGGCGCGTTGGCGGTCAGGCGGTATTCCAGCTCCTGCATCTTTTCTTTGAGCTTTTGCAGGGGCGCAAATGCGGTGTGCAGCACGTCGAGCGTGGTGTAGCCCGCGGGATAATGCGGAATCTGCGAAATGAGCCCGAGGCGCTTTGCGGGGTTGATAAAAACCTCGCCCGCGTCGTAGTCCGTCTCGCCCGTCAAAATGCGAAAGAGCGTCGTTTTTCCGCAGCCGTTGCGCCCCAAAATCGCCACGCGCTCGCCCTCGTGGACTTCAAAGGAAAAGTCCTCGAGCAGATTTTCACCGATGACGTAAAATTTCGTTAAGTTTTTAACCTGAATGTCTACCATTGTATTTCTCCGTTTTCCGATTCGCCGAGCAGCGCCGCAAGCGAATCGGGCGTGTAAAGTGCGTTCAAAACCTCCAAAAGCGCGTTGCTGCTCAAATGCTCGGGAAGTTCCAGTCGTTTCAAAAGCGCAAGCCTGCGCGCCTGCGCGTCGGCGGTGCCGGAAAGGCCGAGGGCGTAGAGGTCTGCTTTGGTGATCTCCGGCGCGGAAGCGGCCGTCGCCTGCGCGCCCGCCTGCTTGAGCGCGCGCAGAAGAATTTCTTTCGTCATCCCCTCCACGCCGAGCTTGCCCTCTTTCCCGCCCTGCCGCTTGCGCCGCTCCTTGCCGAACACATCGGGCGTGTAGGCGTGCAGAAGATATTGCTCGCCGATGGCGCTTTTGATGCGGTTGCGAATCACGAAACCCGCGCCGTCGGCATCGGTAAAGACGATGAGCCCGCGCGCCTCTGCGACCCTGCGCAAAAGCGCCATGCGCGCCTTGTCCTTGAAAATACCGAAGCCGTTTGTCACGAAAATCGGCGCATCGACCAGTTGAGAAAGCACATTTTTGTCGTATTTTCCCTCCACGACGATGGCCTGTTGCAGCTTAATCCTCACGCGCCGCCTCCGTCAGCTCCAAAAGAAGCATTTGCAGGAGCCTCTCCGGCTCGTCGTAGGAAGTTTTCATTTTTTCGTCGTATTCGCAGCACAAAAGCACCGCCCTTTCGCAAAAGCGGTCGGAAAGGCGCTGCGCCTGCTTGAAAGTGATTTTCGCCGCGTAGGGCGAAATTTTGCAAACGGCGGCAAGCTCCTGCGCGTCTTTTCCCTCCGAGAGCAGCACCCGCGCGGCATAGAGCCTGCGCATCTGGCTGCCGACGGCGGCAAGGATCGGTATCGGCTCTGCGCGAAGCGTGCGCATCGTCTGCAAAAGCTCGAGCGCGCGGTCAAACGAACGCGCGGCGATGGCGTCCGTCATTTCAAAAACGCCCGCCTCCAAGGTCGGCTCGACCACCGCGTCGATGTCCGCGCGGGTGATTTCCGAGGCCGCGGCATAGGCGCAGAGTTTGGCAATCTCGCCGTCCAAGCGCGTCATCGACACGCCACAGCGCCGCAGAAGATATTCGCACACCTCCGGCGCGGCGGATTTTTTCTCCGCGCGGAAGTGCCGCGCGACCCACGCGCGCAGATCGCTTTCGGACTGATAGGGAAACTCCGCGAGCACCGCGTTTTTTTCCAGCGCGTCCCAGAGGTTCTTTTTTCGCTTATCGGGCGAAAAATCCGTATACTCGAACACAAGGCAGGCGTGCTCCGGCAAATCGGACAGCAGCGCCGCCATGGTCTGCCTATCCCCCTCGGAAAGCGCAAACAAATCCACTTCCCGCACGCGCACAAGCGTGCGCTCTGCCATCATCGGAAGCGACTCGATCGCTTCGGAGAGCGCGCGGACGGAGAAGTTTTCATCGGTAAAGGAATGAAGATTAAATGCCTCCGTCAGAGGGTCAAGAATCTGCGCGGCAAGCTCGGCGGCATAGTAGCGGCGAAGATAGTCCTCCTCGCCGTAAAGCACATAGCATTTTGCCAAATTTTTGGCTTTCAGGTCGCTTTTCAATCGCGCCGCGCCCGCGCTTTGCGTTGGCTTTTGCATACTTCCTACCTCCTGATTCGTATCTCGCCGAGCTCATCCGTGCGCAAAATTTGTACATCTGCGGCCTGTAAGCGGTCAAGTACCGCCTGCGTCGGGTGCCCGTAGGCATTTTCTCCGACGGAAATTACGGCGATCTCCGGCCGAAGCGCCCGCAAAAGCTCCGCGCAGGTCGAATTTTCCGCGCCGTGATGGCCGACCACGAGCAGCTCAATGTCGGGGAGTTTGTGCGACTTGAGAAGCAGCCGCTCCTGCGTCTGCGGCAGGTCGCCCGTGACGAGAATGTCAAACTCCCCCTGCGTCAAAAGCGCCGCAAGGCCGTTGTTGCGCGTGGCTTTGCCCATGGGCGCGAAAATCTGCACGCGGCCCGTGCCGAAGTCCAGTGTCAAATCCTGCGTGACGGTCACGATTTGCACACCGCGCGCTTGCGCGCACGCGAAAATTTCGTCGCAAAGCGCCGTTTCGCTCTGCAAATCGGGAACAAAAATGCGCCGAACATCCGCCAGCGAGAGAAAATCGCAGACGGCGTTTGCGTGGTCGGTGTCGAAATGGGTCAAAATCAGCGCGTCGATGCGCCCTTTTCCGCGCAGGCGCAAGCTCCGGGCGAGCGTTCTTCCGTCGGTGTCGCCGCCGCAATCGACCATCACGCGCACGCCGTCCGCTTCAAAAAGGACGCACTGCCCCTGCCCGACGTCAAAGGCGGTGAAAAGAATGTCTTTCTGCCCGATGCGCACGCCCGCAAGGCAGATGCAAAGCATCAGCGCGAT
>CAZGOO010000082.1:0-4653 GCA_964527505.1 uncultured Oscillospiraceae bacterium
CAGGTGGCGATGCCCGCGTTTTTGCCGCCGAGAATGTCGCTTGTGAGGCTGTCGCCGATGATAATGGCTTTGGCGGGGTCAAAGCTCTCGATGCGCGCGAAGCAGTAGTCGAAATAGCCGCGCTCGGGCTTGTGAAAGCCCGTCGTTTCGGAGATGAAAATCTGGCGGAAATAGCCCGTCAAATCGGCGCTTTTCAATCGCGCATACTGCGTGGCGGCCACGCCGTTCGAGGCGAGGTAGAGCTTGTATTTTTCGGAGAGGTAGTCCAGAATTTCTTTCGCGCCGTCCACCAAACTGTGGCCGAGCGCAAGATTGGAAAGGTAGCGGCGGTTGCACGCTTCGGGGTCGTTCTTTACGCCCAACGCGTCGAAAAATTCGCGAAAACGGCCAACAAAAAGCTGCTCGCGCGTCACTTCGCCCCGCTCGAGCGCTTCCCAGTATCTTCGATTGATGGCGCGGTAGCGCGAAACGACCTCCGCGCTCGGCGCGATGCCCTCTTCGCGCAGCGTTTTTTGCAGGGCTTCGTGCTCCGCCGCGCCGAAATCGAGCAGGGTATCGTCTAAATCCAGAAAAACAAATCGCATATCATTCACAGGTCTCCGCCACGATATAGCGCGGGCGGTCTTGGATCTCCTCATAAATATTGCCGACGTAGTAACCGATGATGCCGAGGCTGATCATGATGAGGCTGCTCATGAAAAGAAGCAGGATGATGACCGTCGTAAAGCCGCCGAGGGCAACGCCGAGGAGTTTCTGCACCAGAGCGACGATGCTCATGACCACCGAAACGACGAGCGCCAGCGCGCCGAGGAGCGTCACCAAATGCAAGGGAAGCGCGGTAAAGGCGCTGATATTCGACACGGCGTAGCGAATGAGCGCGCGGGTAGACCACTTCGACTCTCCCGCCGTGCGCTCGCGCACCTCATAGGGCACTTCGGCCGTGGTAAAGCCGACCCACGACGACAGCGCGCGGAAAAAGGCGCGCTTTTCGCGCATGGTCAGAAGCACATCGACCGCTTTGCGGTCAAGCAGCTTAAAGTCCGACGCGCGGGACATATCGATCTTCGTGGCGCGGCTGATGATTTTATAGAATGTTTTCGCCGCAAAGCGGTGGGCAAAGCTCTCCCTGCCGCGGTCGGCTTTCACGCCCTCGACCACCTGCGCGCCGCCCTGCCAGAGGCGGTACATTTCCGCCAATTTCTCCGGCGGGTGCTGCAAATCGCAGTCGATGACCGCGACGCACGCGCCTTTTGCGTGGCTCAGACCCGCGAAAATCGCCGCTTCCTTGCCGAAATTGCGCGAAAAGCGCACGCCGCGCACGCACGAATCCTCCGCGTGGGCTTCGCCGATGGCGCGCCATGTGCCGTCGCGCGAGCCGTCGTCTACAAAGACGAGCTCATATTCGATGGATTCTCCGCGCAGCACGCGCGCAATCTCCCGCGCGGCATCGCGCACCGTGGCCTCTTCGTTATACGCGGGGATGACGACACTCAGCATTCGCCCGGCCTCCTTTTGCCTGTTGGTAAAACTATTTTACCGCCTTGCGCGGAAAATGTCAATCTTGCGTTGCGAAAAATCGCGACGCGTGCTATAATAGAGAAAAAACAGTAACGCCGAAAAGGAGGCTTTTCGTTGAAAAAGGTTCTGATGCTCGGCACCGGCGGCACCATCGCCTCCGGCCTGACCGACAGCGGCCTTGCGCCGCAGCTTACCTCCGAGCAGCTTGTGCAAAACGTTCCCGAAATTTCGCAACTTTGCGACGTGACCTGCCGCCAGCTCTTTTCCATCGACTCGACGAATGTCACGCCGCAGCACTGGCTGACGATTGCAAACGCCATCCGCGAGAGCTACGACGAATTTGACGGCTTCGTCATTTCCCACGGCACCGACACCATGGCCTATACCGCGGCGGCACTGTCCTACCTCATTCAAGGCTCGCCGAAGCCCATCGTGCTCACCGGCGCGCAAAAGCCCATGGTCTTTGAAAACACGGATTCCAAGGCGAATTTGGCCGATGCGTTCCGCTGCGCCGTGTCGCAGATGTGCGGGGTGGTTCTGGTCTTTAACGGGCGCATCATCCTCGGCACGCGCGCCAGAAAAACGCACACCACGAGCCTTCAGGCGTTTGCCAGCATCAACTACCCGCCTCTGGGCGTTTTGCAAAACGGCGCGCTTCTGGAATACATCCGCCCGGAAGCCTTCGACCGACCCGTGTTCTATGACCGCTTAAATGACAAAGTCGGACTGCTGAAAATGATTCCCGGCACGCCCTGCGGGCTGCTCTCTTATCTTTTGGAGCACAACGACGCGGTGATCATCGAAAGCTACGGCGTGGGCGGCCTGCCGTCGTATCAGGGAAGCGGCTTTTTCGATGTGATTCGCGAGGCCATCGAGCGCGACAAGACGGTCGTCATGACCACGCAGGTGCCGAACGAGGGCAGCAATCTCGCGGTCTACGATGTGGGCTTCCACCTCAAGCACGAATTGCGCCTACTCGAAGCGTATGACATGACCACGGAGGCGGCGGTGGCGAAGCTCATGTGGGTGCTCGGCCAAACGCGCGAGCCCGAGCGCATTAAAAAGCTCTTCTACCGCACCGTGGCGCACGATTTACTCAATTTGAAAGAGGCGCAGAAATGAACCGTGAACTTTTGGAAGCGCAGCTTGCCGAGCTTCCCATCGCGCAGTATGCCTTTTTTGACGCGGATACGGTCGAATTTTCCGAGCGCATCCGCTACGTCTGCCAGACCGAGTGCGCGCGCTACAACACGAGCTGGGCCTGCCCGCCCGCCGTGGGGACGGTGGAAGAATGCAAAGCCCGCTGCCGCAGCTACACGGGCGCGCTGCTTATTTCCAGCCTCGCAGAATCGGAGGACATCTCCGATTTGCAAAAGACACTTCCTCTGCGCCATGACCACGAGGAGCTGACGCGTCAGGTCGCGTCGCTTCTGCGCGCGCAGGGGCAGGAGGTTCTGGGACTTTCCACGGAGTCTTGCGCGGTGTGTGAGCAATGCGCCTATCCCGATGCGCCCTGCCGCTTCCCCGAGCGGATGTTTCCCTGCGTGGAGAGCTACGGCATCGTCGTTTCGGAGCTGGCCGAGCGCTTCGGCATCGAATATCACTACGGCGGCAATGTGGTCACTTGGTTTTCGCTCTTGTTCTACCGCGAAGCATAGCTCTGAGAAAAAATTGTCCGAACCGCACGGAAAACGGATTTACATCCCGCCCGTTTTCTGCTATAATATCCGAGTTTCCCCGGAATAATTCTCGAGGTGAAGGTATGGAAGAAAACAAAAAACAGGCGCGCGCCCTGCCGAGCGCGCTGGCAAACACGCTGAAATTTTTGCCACTGGTCGTTTTTGCGCTGCTTGTAATCGTGTTCAAGCTCGATCTGCTGCTTGCCGCGCCCATCGCGACCTTCTGCGCGGCGGTCGTGTATATGCTGCTCTACCGCTGCAATTTCGAGTCTACCTTTGAGCACGGAATGCAGGCTGCGCGCAGCATCATGATTGTTCTGTTCATTTTGATGTTCGCCAACGGCCTTGCCGAGTGCTTTATGGCCACGGGCGTCGGCGCGGCGCTCATCAACCTTGCGCTCAAGCTCGGCGTCACCGCGCGCACCATCGCGGTCGTGGCGCTGTTAGTGACAAGCCTTCTGTCCGTTGCTACGGGCACGTCGTGGGGCACTTTCGCCGCCTGCGCGCCCATTTTCCTGTGGCTCAACCACATCGTCGAGGGCAACGTGCTTCTGACCGTCTGCGCCATCGCCGGCGGCTCCTGCTTCGGCGACAACATCGGCATGATTTCCGACTGCACCGTGCTTAGCTGCGGCTTGCAGGATGTGAAAATCATCGACCGCATGAAGCACCAGAGCGTCTGGGCGATCGGGTGCCTCCTCATCGGCTGCGTCGTTTTCTTCCTTTCAAGCCTCTCGCTTCCGAACACGCAGGGCGACGTCTCCGCCGCCATCGCGCAGATTCCGCAGGAGGCCTATGAAAATCTGGCCGTGGAGCGCCCTTCGGCGGTACTGCTTCTCGAGCAGGTCAAAGCGGGCGTGCCGATTTACATGGTCATTCCGCTCATCGTTGTTATCGCCTTGGCCTTTAAGGGCGTGCACACGCTTCTGTGCCTCGGCGCGGGCATGGTCGCGTCCCTGCTTTTCGGCATGATCGCCGGCACGACCACGCCTATGGCGTGGCTCAATGACCTGCTGCTCGAGGGCTTCGGCTCGGCCGGCAGCTGGTCGGTCGTGATGATGATGTGGGTCGCCGCATTCGGCGGCATCATGAACGCGATGAACGCCTTCGAGCCCTTGGCGAAGCTCATCGCCAAAATCTCGCGCAATGTGCATCAGCTCATGGGCTGGTGCGGCGTGTTGTGCTTGGTCGGCAACGTCGCTCTGGCGGACGAAACCGCGCAGATCGCCACGATGGGCCCCATTATCCGCGACATCACCGAGAAAAACGTCGAATGCGACACCGAGGCCGACGCTTACGGCCTGCGCGTGCGCCTTGCCACCTTCACCTCCGCGATGGGCATTTACGGCTCGGAGCTGATCCCGTGGCACTGCTTCCCCGTGTTCTTCGCGGGCATCGCCAACGCGGTCTACCCCCTGCAAAAGTTCTCGAGCATCGACATCATCGGCCACAACTA
>CAZGOO010000083.1:0-4584 GCA_964527505.1 uncultured Oscillospiraceae bacterium
CGGTCGGCCTCGGCGGCGGTGTTCTGCGCGCAGTCCATATAGGCGTTTTCGCCGAGATATTCGTTCTGCGCGCCCGCAAGGGCCATCATGCCGATTGCATCGCTCATGCCGAACTGCGTGACCATGCGGCGGGCAAGCTCCGTGGCGCGCTGAATATCGTTCGACGCGCCCGTGGTCTGAATGCCGAAGACGGTCTGCTCCGCCGCGCGGCCGCCGAGCAGCGTGCGCAGCTCCACAAGAAGCTCTTCGCGGGTGTTGAGATATTTTTCCTCCTCGGGCATATGCATCGTGTAGCCCAGCGCGCCGGAGGTGTGCGGGACGATGGTGATTTTCGAGACAGGCTGCGTGTGCTTTTCCAAAGCGGCGACGAGCGCGTGGCCGCATTCGTGATAGGCGACGATGCGCTTTTCGGTATCGGTCAGGACGGTGCCCTTTTTCTCGGTGCCCGCGATGACGGTTTCAAAGGAGACGAGCAAGTCCTCTTGGTTTACGAGCTGGCGACCCTTGCGCACCGCGCGAAGCGCCGCTTCGTTGACGAGGTTGGCAAGGTCTGCGCCGACGGCGCCGGCCGTGGCCTGCGCGAGTCTGCGCAAATCGACATCTTCGGCCAAGCGGATATTGCGCGTGTGGACGAGAAGCGTCTGGTAGCGCCCCTCGAGGTTCGGCCGATCGACCACGATGCGTCGGTCGAAGCGTCCCGCGCGCAAAAGCGCGGGGTCGAGGATCTCGGGGCGGTTCGTGGCGGCAAGAATGACCACGCCGCGCGAGGAATCGAAGCCGTCGATCTCGGCAAGAAGCTGGTTGAGCGTCTGGTCGGTATTGTTGCCGAAGCGCGAGTCGCGCTTGTGGCCGACCGCATCGATTTCGTCAATGAAGATGATGGCGGGCGCCACTTTGGAAGCCTCGGAGAAAAGGTCGCGCACGCGGCTTGCGCCGACGCCGACGAACATTTCTTCAAAGTCCGAGCCGGAGATGGAGAAGAAAGGAACGTGCGCCTCACCCGCGACGGCTTTGGCCAGAAGCGTCTTGCCCGTGCCGGGCGAGCCGACGAGCAGCGCGCCCTTCGGGAGCTTCGCGCCGATGGCGGTGTATTTTTTTGGATTATTCAGAAAATCGATGATTTCCAGCAGCGATTCTTTCGCTTCGTCCTGCCCCGCCACATCGCGGAACGTGATGCCCGTTTCCCGCTCCATATAGACCTTCGCGGTGCTCTTGCCCATCGCGCCGATGCCGCCGATACCGCCGCCGGATTTGCCGCCGACGATGCGCATGATGAGAAGAAAGCCGAACACCAAAAGCGCGGGCACGAAGAACCACGAAAGAAGCGACGAGAAAATATTTTCCTCCGTGATGAGCTTGTCAAATTCCACGCCGTTGGCATAGAGCGTGGCGATCAATTCCTGCGGCGTCTCGGAAAAGACCTTGCCGGTGTAGTAGGTGACGCGCTCGGCGCGCGGCAGGTCTTTCGTGCCGCGAAGCTGGAACAAAATGCGGTCGGACTGAATTTCGAGCGCCTCGATCTGGTTTTTGTTTACATAATCCAAAAATTCATTGTAGGTCACTTTCGTTCCGCTCGAAAACAGGACTTGCCCGAGCAGCATTCCGATGAGGATGATGCCCAGAATCACGAGCCAAAGGCTGCTTTTCGGGCGCGTATTTTTCTCGGGTCGCCTGTCGTTGCCTTGATTTGCCATAGAAACCTCCGTATTTATCCGATTTTTCGTGATGCCGAAAGAAATTCTTTTTAATATACTGAAATCATAGCACACTCTCGCCGCAAAAACAATCCCTTCGGAAAAACCCGCTGTAAATTTTTTATGAATGTGTTGCGATTTGACTATTGTTTCGCGGCGCATTCTCTGCTATAATATATAATAACGGAGATATCGATTTTATCGGACTGCAAATTTACGGAGCAACGGAGTAAGGATATGAAACAGGATTTTTCTCAGAAACCGCTGGACGCCTCCGAGGGCATCGTCGAGGGGCGCAACGCCGTGACCGAAGCGCTCAAAAGCGGGCGCGCGGTCAACAAGCTTTTCCTTGCCGACGGCGACACCGACCGCTCGCTCGGCCGCATCGCCGCCATGGCGAAAGACGCGGGCGCGGTCGTCGTGCGCATCGACCGCAGAAAGCTCAACGAAATGAGCCCCACGGGCGCGCATCAGGGCGTCATCGCCAGCGTCGCCGCCCACGAATACGCAAGCGTAGACGACATTCTGGCGCTTGCCGAATCGCGCGGCGAAGCGCCGCTTCTGGTCATCTGCGACGAATTGAGCGACCCGCACAACCTCGGCGCAATCTTGCGCACCGCCGAGTGCGCCGGCGCGCACGGGGTGATCATCCCCAAGCGGCGCAGCGTGGGCCTGACCGCAACGGTCGGCAAGGCTTCGGCCGGCGCGGTGGAATATATGCCCGTGGCGCGCGTGGCAAACCTTGTTGCCACCATCAAAGACCTCAAATCGCGCGGCATCTGGGTCTTCGGCACGGCCGCCGACGGCGATGTGCGCCTCTTTGACGCAGACCTCGCCCGCCCCGCCGCCATCGTCATCGGAAACGAGGGCGAGGGCATGAGCCGCCTTGTGCGCGAATGCTGCGATTACCTTGTCAGCATCCCGATGAAAGGGCGCATCTCTTCGCTCAACGCCTCGGCTTCGGCCGCGATTCTGCTTTACGAAGCGCTGCGCAAGAGAGGTTAAACAATGGACATTCGGAAGCCGGAACAAGTGAATAACGCGACGGCTTCCGCCCACGGCGGCGCACCGATTCGCACGCTTTCGCCGCCTTCGGCGCAGGAGCGCTTCCGCAGCTATGCCGCGGGGCTCGGCGCGGCGCGCATCCGCCTGTGGCTCAGCGCGTTTTTGACGCTCGTTGCGCTGCTTTTCGCGCTGTATGCCGCCGTGCCGCAGCCGCCGTTCGCGCTGCCGCCCGCCGCAGAAAAAATCGCCGCCTGCGTTTTGCCGCTTTTGACGGCGGCACTCGGCTATGAGGCTGTGCTGCGCGCGTGGCAGGAACTTCGCAGAGTTCGCGTCGGGCTTTCGGCGCTTGTGCTTCTCGTGACGGCGCTTTCGGTTTACGACGCGCTGCGCTTCGGCTCGAGCGCGTGGCCGCTGGCCTGCTTGCTGCTTCTCGGTTTGCAGCGCGCCGCCCTTTCCGAGCGCGCGGGCTACGCCGCCACACTGCACACCTTTTTAAGCATGGACGCGCCGCAGGGCGTGGCGCTTCAGAAGCGGCCGGAGGGCGCGCTTCCCATCGCGCGCAGTGTTGCGGGCGACCGCGAAGATTTTCTGGCGCATCTCGAGCAGCCCGACGGCACGCGCCGCGCGCGCGAGCTTCTGACAAGCGCGCTGTTTCTTTTCGCGCTGCTGCTTTCGTACCTGCTTGCGCCGATGGCGCAGCGCGGTTATGCGCAGACGCTTCTTCTTTTGCTTCTCTCGGCACTGCCGCTCTGCGCGGGGCTGAGCTTCTCCCGCCCGTTCGGCACGCTTGCGCGCCGCTTGGAGGGGCGCGCCGCTCTGTGCGGCTACCACGCCGCGCGCGTGCTCGGCGGGCAGTACACGGTCGTTCTGCGCGACGAAGACCTCTTCCCCGCAGGCTCCATCCGCCCGAACGGCATGAAGCTTTACAGCCCCCTCGCTCCCGCGCGGGTCATCTCCTATGCGCTGGCCGCGCTTCGGGCGGCATCGAGCCCGCTTGCGCCGCTCTTCGACGAAATGCTTGCCGCGCAGTTCGGCAAGCGCTGCACGGCAACCTCCTACCGCCTGCACGGCGACGGCGGCATTGAGGCCGAAGTCGCGGGCGAAACCGTGCTTGTCGGCTCTTTGAGCTTTATGCACAGCCTCGGCGTGCGTATGCCCAAGGGCGCAGCACTGCGTCAGGCGGTCTATGTGGCCGTCGGCGGCGAGCTTGCGGGAATTTTCGCCCTGAAATACCGCGCCGACGGCGCCGTGCGCGAGGCGCTGCGCGCGCTTCTGGCGCAGCCGAAGCTCGACCTTGTGCTCATGACGCGCGATTTTCTCATCACGCCGGAGCTGCTTGCCGCGAAATTCCGTCTGCCGACGCAGCGTCTGCGCTTCCCGCCCTATGGCAAGCGCCGCGCGCGTCTGCGCACCGACGAAGAAACTGCGCCCGCGCAGGGCGCGCTGATCGCGCCGGGCGATTTCCCCGCGTTCTGCGCCGCCGTCTGCGCGGCGAAATCCATGAAAACCGCCGCATTCGTCAATTTTGCGCTTTCGCTTGCGGCGGGGCTGATCGGCCTTGCGGTCTGCGCGATGAGTTTCGTGTGGAATGCGCCGCTTTCGCCGCTGATTTTGACGGCTTACCACCTGATTTGGGGCGTTCTGGCCGAGCTGAGCGCATGGCTGTCTCTGCGCCCCTGATTTGTATGAAATTCCCCGAGCGGGCGTGCCCTTGCGGCTGCGCCCGCCCTTTTTTTGCGTGAAAAAAGCGAAGTGACGCCGCAGCGCCACTTCGCCGAACATTTTTCGGATTATTTTTCGGAGAGCTCGATGCGGATGTGTACGTCGTCAAGCTGCTTCTGCTCGACCTCGGAGGGCGCGCCCATCATCACATCCTGCGCGTTTT
>CAZGOO010000084.1:0-4581 GCA_964527505.1 uncultured Oscillospiraceae bacterium
GCGGCCTGCGTGAGGAATACGCCAAGCGTACCGTCGAGGGCGATATCGGAATGCGCTACAGCATCCACGGCATCGTAGACGCTGCGGGGATCGACCGCGTGGCCGCCCTTTCGGAGCTTTCCGAAGAGGAATGCCGCACGCGCATCGATTATCTCTCCACGCACACCGATCTGGTTCCCGCCGAGGGCGATAAAGAAGCCGAAGCGCTCGATTTTGCGCTTGCGTCGCTTGCCATCGAGACGGCCGTCGCCCGCCACTCGGGCGTTCTGGAAGCCTACTACACGCCCGTGGGCGTGAGCTATCTGCAAACGGGCAAGGACTTAACGCCCGTCAAGACCGTTGTCGTCACCGGCGGCGCGCTCATCCACACGAAGCGCACGGCCGATATCGCCGCGCACGCATTGTATTCCCCCACCGACCCGATGTCTCTGCGCCCGAAAGCGGCGGACATTCTGGTTGACCGCAAATACATCCTCGCAGCCATGGGGCTGCTGAGCACGATCCACCCCGACACCGCGCTGAGAATTATGAAAAGGGAGTTAACGAAGGATGGAACTCGAAATCAAGAATAGACGCTGGACGGACGACGAATTTTATAAAGTTCGCTCCGAAATCCTCACCACATGGAAAACAGGCAAAGAGGTCAACCTCGAAGAGGGTATCGCTTATCACCTGTCGCTGCCGGAACACAAAGTGTTCTCCGCCAAGCTCAACAAGGCGCAGGCGGCGGGCGAGACGCTCATTCAGCCCCGCGCGGGCGTGGGCCTGATCGATAACCACATCGAGCTGCTCAAATTCCTGCAAAACGAGGGCGAAGCGGACTTGCTTCCGACGACCATCGACTCCTACACCCGTCAGAATCAGTACGAAAAGTGCGATGAGGGCATCCGCCGCGAGGAAGAGGGAATGCGCAACGGCAATTTCCACCCCTACCTCAACGGCTTCCCCGCCGTTAACCACGGTGTTTACGGCTGCCGCCGCCTCATCGAGGCGCTCGACACGCCCCTTCAGGTGCGCCACGGCACGCCCGATGCGCGTCTGCTCACCGAAATCACCTACGCCGGCGGCTTTACCTCTTACGAAGGCGGCGGCATCTCCTATAACATCCCCTACGCCAAGAACATCCCCATTGAAAAAACCATGCTCGACTGGCAGTATGTTGACCGCCTGACGGGTATCTACGAAGAAGCGGGCGCTCCAATCAACCGCGAGCCATACGGCCCGCTCACCGGCACGCTCGTGCCGCCGTGCATCTCGCACTCCGTGGCCATCATCGAGGCGCTTGCCGCCGCCGAGCAGGGCGTAAAAAACATCTCCGTCGGCTACGGCCAGCTCGGCAACTTCATTCAGGACGTTGCCGCCATCCGCACGCTCGAAGAGCTGACGAAAGAATACCTCAACCGCTTCGGCTACCACAAGGTCAATGTGACCACCGTTTTCCACCAGTGGATGGGCGGCTTCCCCGCCGACGAAGCCAAGGCGTTCGGCGTCATTTCGTGGGGCGCCGCCACGGCCGCACTCGCCCGCGCGACCAAGGTCATCGTCAAGACCCCGCACGAAGCGGCGGGCGTTCCGACCAAGGAAGCCAACGCGCAGGGTCTGCGCGCGACGAAGCAGGTGGTGCATATGCTCGCCGACCAGCTCGTTATGGGCTCGCGTATGGAAGCGGAAGCCGCCATCATCAAAGCCGAGACGCGCTGCATCCTCGACCGCTGCATCGAGCTCGGCAAGGGCGATATCATCCTCGGCGCGATCGCCGGCATTAACGCGGGCGTGATTGATATCCCGTTCGGCCCGGCCAAGTGCAACGCCGGCCTCATGCTCCCCGCGCGCGACAACTCCGGCGCCATCCGCATTCTGGAGACGGGCAACCTGCCCTTTACCAACGACCTCAAGACCTTCCACCACGACAAGCTCGCCGAGCGCGCCGCTTTCGAGCAGCGCGAAGTGTCCTTCAAGATGACCGTCGATGACGTTATGGCCATCGGCAAGGGTCAGCTCGTCGGCCACCCCGATCGCAAGTAATTTGTTCCAAATTTTCCGAAGAAAGTAATTCGAAAGGAAGTTTCAGCTCTATGAAAATCACCAACGTGGTCTGCGCGCCGGGACGCACCGGCTTCTTCTTCGACGACCAGAAGGCCATCAAGGCCGGCGCAAAGTCCGACGGCTCCGCCTACATCGGCGAGCCGATGACCCCGGGCTTCCGCTCCATCCGTCAGGCGGGCGAGTCCATCTCCGTGATGCTCGTTCTCGAGGACGGCCAGATCGCCCATGGCGACTGCGCCGCCGTGCAGTATTCCGGCGCGGGCGGCCGCGACCCGCTGTTCCTTGCCGAGGACTTCATCCCCGTCATTGAGCAGCGCATCAAGCCCATGCTCGTCGGCCGCGAAGCGGACAACTTCCGCGCCCTCACCCGCGAGATGGAAGCCATCGAAGTAGACGGCAAGCGCCTGCACACCGCCATCCGCTACGGCGTTTCTCAGGCCATCCTCGACGCGGTTGCAAAGTCGAGCCACCGCCTTATGGCCGAGGTCGTTGCCGATGAATACGGTCTGGAAGTCAGCGAAGAGCCCATTCCCATCTTCACCCAGTCCGGCGACAACCGCTACGACAACTCCGACAAGATGATCCTCAAGCACGCGGACATCCTGCCCCACGCGCTCATTAACAACGTCGTCACCAAGCTCGGCGAGCACGGCGAGCTGCTGAAAAAATACGTCGAATGGCTGCGCGACCGCATTCTTGCCCTGCGCACCGACGAAAGCTACAGCCCCATCATGCACATCGACGTTTACGGCACCATCGGTCAGGCATTCGGCGACGAAAACTTCGTCGGCATGGCCGACTATCTTGCCGAGCTGGAGCAGGCGGCAAAGCCGTTCCATCTGCGCATTGAGGGCCCGATGGACGCGGGCGAGCGCGAAAAGCAGATGCTCTGCCTCAAGGGTCTGCGCGAAGAGCTCGACAAACGCGGCATTGACGTAGAGCTGGTCGCCGACGAGTGGTGCAACACCCTCGAAGACGTCATCTACTTCTGCGACAACAAGGCCGGCCACATGGCGCAGATCAAGACGCCCGACCTCGGCGGCATCAACAACACCATCGAGGCCGTGCTCTACTGCAAGGCCCACGGCTTCGGCGCCTATCAGGGCGGCACCTGCAACGAAACCGACCGCTCGAGTCAGGTTTGCGTCAACTGCGCAATGGCGACGCGTCCCGACCAGATCCTTGCCAAGCCCGGCATGGGCGTGGACGAGGGCTACATGATCGTCTACAACGAAATGAACCGCATCATCGCCATGCACAAGGCGAAAAAGGCGTAAAAAATCCCCGACCCCGCAAAGGCACCGTCCTGTGCGGGGTCGAAGTATCCAATCTGCGCTTGACAGCGCATCGTACAGGCGATATAATAAAGAAAAATGCGGCTTGCCGCAAAAACGGAGGTTTTCAAAATGGCAGGTTTCTGCACGCGCTGCGGCCGTCCGCTCCCCGAGGACGGTAAATGCGCCTTTTGTCCCCCGGCCGACCCGGGCGTCGGCTATGTCCCGCAGGAGCGCAGGGCTCCCGCGCCGCAGGAAACTGCGGAAAGCGGCTTTGCGCAGATGCTCCGGGGCTATCTTTCGTTCGTAAAATCGTTTGTCAAAAGTCCCGTCGATGCGCTGCGGCGCGTCGAGGAGGAGCGCGACATGGCGCCCGCCTTCTGCAACGCCGCGCTGCTCTTGACGCTCACGCTGCTCGTTTCACTCTTTAGCGCACTGACGCTGCGCCCGTTCTATGCGGACTTCGCCGCAGGCGCATGGATTTTGGAGACGTTCCTCCAGCCCGCGCTCGGCCTCGGAGCGGGCGTCGGCGGGCTGTGCCTGTATCGCCTTGTCGGCAAGGAGCGCGTCAATCTGCGCGCGATCGTCTGCACGGTCGGCGCGGCGGCGATTTTGCCCGTTGCGGCGCTTGCCGTGTCGCTCCCTTTGTCGATTTTCGGCTCGACATTTTATGACGTCTGCTGGATGCTCCCCCTGTGCGCTGCGGCCGCGAGCATGGCGTTCGTCAATCTGCGCGTCAGCCGCGAAAAGCCGACCGTCTGGCAGCTTCTCGTTCTGTGCGGCGTGCTGCTCGTGAGCTTTTTGATTCTCAACCGCCTGCAAAATGCCTTCATCGCCTGCATCTACGAATATTGACCCGAAAAATTCGCCCTCTGCCGCGCGGCAGAGGGCGTTTCGTTCAGCGCTCGACGGGTTTTCCCGAGGCGAGCTCGAAGTGGTATTTGGCGATGCCGAGGTCGAGCTTCGTGTAAAATCCCTTCCCCGCGCGCGCCGTGACGCGCCCGTCGGGCAAAAGTTCGAAGAAAAATTTCTGCTGATTCATCGCCGTCGGCGCAAGCCGTGCGGCCTGCATTCCCGCTTCAAACCATGCGGGCATGGCACCGTCGCAGCGGCAAAGCGCGCTCAGGGGCTTGCTTTTGTGCGCCGCGCCCTGCGTTTTTCCGTAACCGAGGGCGATGAGGCAGACCGCTTTTTCCCCTTTGCCGACGGCGGCGGCGCTTTTGCCGTGCGTCAGGGCGACGAAGCAGGTGTTGAGCCCCAA
>CAZGOO010000085.1:0-4579 GCA_964527505.1 uncultured Oscillospiraceae bacterium
CGCGCACCTATGAATGTATCGTGCGCGGGGGCTTCCGCGAGGACGCGGGCACGGTAAACGCGCCCATCGGCCGCCATCCGATCGACCGCAAGAAAATGGCCGTGACGGAGAAAAACAGCCGCGAGGCGGTGACGCACTGGCAAGTGCTCGCGCGCTACGGGCAGTATACCCATCTGCAATGTAAGCTTGAAACGGGACGAACACACCAGATCCGCGTCCACATGGCCTACATTCACCACCCCATCGCGGGCGACCCGCTCTATGGCGTCGGCAAGCCCGAATTGGGGCTGCACTCGCAGGCGCTTCACGCGCGCCGCCTGCAATTTATCCACCCCCGCACGGGCGAAACAATAGAACTCTCCTGTCCCCTGCCCGAAGAGTTTACCGCCGCTCTGCACAAATTGCAAAGCGGCACAGGAATATAAGAAAAACGCGGTGTGACTGCAAGGTCACACCGCGTTTTGGGTTTTTTATTGCGAATCGTCGTCGCCCTCGCCGTCCCCGTAAAAATACGCCTCTTCCTCGTCGTATTCCTCCTCGTCGGTGTAGGCGGCCAGCTCCTCGGGTGGCTCATCGCTGACCAAGTCTGGCAGCTCACGGCGCTTATATTCTTCGAGCCACTGCTCAAAATCCAAAGAGGGGTCGGGCAGCGTCGAGCCGCGCACAACCGTCCAGGGCTCTGCCGTTTCGCTCTGCGGCAGCATTTGCACCTCAAGCCAGCCATTCACATTCAAATCCGTGTCGGGGTCGGGCAAAAGCACGGGCTTTTTGCGCAGAAGCACGCACAAGGCCGCAAAGGCCGCCGCGCAAACCAGAGAAATCACCGCACCGAGCTTCAGCCCAGGGGCTTCATACTTGAGCGTTACGGTGTGCTTGCCCGCCGAAAGCGGGAATGCAATGAGCGCGTCGGTCAGGGCAACGTCCTCCGCCTGCGGGTCGTAGGTCTGCGCAATGGCGACCTTTTCGCCATCCACATAGGCCGTCCAGCCCGGCTCATAGGGAATGCTCGTGTAGAACAGGCCGTCGGAAAGGGCGTCCACGGTGCCGGAAATGCGGGTATCGGAAACCTCTTTCAGCGCCCAGATTTCGTCGGAAAGCGCGTCGATGCCCGCTTGCAGCACTTCGTCGTTCTGCACGGCAACATCGAGCGAGATTGCGCCCGTTTTGCCCTCGGGGATGGTGTATTCCACTGCAATCACGTCGCCCGCTTTGAATTCTCCCAAGCGGTAAAGCGCGCGCAGCTTGACCGAACGGGTGCCGATTTTTTCGTCGTTGCAGTAAATCGTCGCCGTTTCCACGCCGCTGATCGGGCGGTTGCCCGTCATCAGGACAAGGCCGTCGGATTCGAGCGTGTAGCAAACGCGCAGCTTCGTGTCGCCGTCTGCGCCGGTGGTGTCGAACGAATACTGCGTTCCGGTGTAGCCGGAGAGGTAGAATTTCACATTCTCGCTCGCGCCGACCAGCTCGGAATAGCCCAGATGACGGTAAAGGTTCTCTTCCACACCCGTTGCAAGTCGGAACATCTCCTCCTGCTCGTAGAAGGGGTTGTACACATTCGATTTTGCGACAAATTCCGACAGTGCGGAATCGGTCATAAAGCCGAGCGAGAGATAGCTCTTGCTCTCGACCAAGCTCGTTTTGCCGTCCGTTTCGACGATTTCATAGAACATTGAGTCCTCGCGCGCCGTGTCCGAGCGGTCGAGGATGTATTTCACGCCGCAAAGAAGATTCGTAAAGGGCGAACTTTCAAAATAGCTGAAGCGGTTGCTTCCGACCCACGAAGCCAGCCCCAAAGAGCCGCAGAAGCGGTTAAAATTGACATTGGCCGAGGAGGAAAAGGTGCTGATGCCGCGATAGCCGAGCAGCGCGCCCTCATTGAGCGTGTAGGTGTCGTTCGTTTCGGCGCGCCAGAAAAGATTGCCGCGGTCAAATTCCCGCTGCTCGGCGATTTCGAGCAGTCGCTCGACGCTCTCGCCCTCTTTGGGATAGTAGCTGCGCACGGTCGCGCCGATGTTCGCCGCGCCGAGTGCAAAACTCAAAGACATCTCCAAGGCGATGGTCAGGCTCAGAACGCATTTCCCCACCATGCGGCGCCGTCCGCCCGCGCGATGCAGAAGCATACACACGCAAACGACCGCAATGACCGCCACGCTGATAAGAAGCTGCCACAGGCTGACATCCTGAAAAATGCCGTTGACGACGATGCCGAGCGAAAGGGGCACGATGATGCAAAGATGCCACCACTTAAATTCATCCAACAGCGTAAAGGCGTGGTAGGCCATCGTGATGAGCACGAACGAGAAAAGGAAACTGAAGCGGTAGGGCAGCATATTCGGAAAGTGCATTCCGTGCCAGTAGTAGTCGAGCGTGCGGAAGATGAAACTCAGAACGAAGAAGCCCAAAAGCAAAACCGAGAGGATTTTCTCGCGCAGGCTGATTTTGCGGCAGCACAGGAAATACACGCCCAGAACGACCGCCGACATTCCGCTGAAAATATTCGGCAGACCCGACATTTTCGTGGCCGTCGTGCCGTCGAGCAGACCCGTGAGCACCTGCTTTGTCGCGTCCCACACGCCCGGAAGCGTCTGCACGCGGATAAGCTCCCAAGTGCTCTGCCCCTCTGCGGCAACGCCGCTTGCGCCCTCGGCAATGTTCAGTGCCAGTAAGGCCGGCGCTCCGCCGACGGCGGAGTAGGTGTGCTGCATGGCGTACATTGTGGGAATGAGCAGTACCGCCGCAATGCCCACGCCGAGCACCGTCCCAATGGCCGCGCGGCCGATGCGCCGCAAAAAGCCCAAAAAGCCGTTCGGCTTGCAGATGCAGTAGGCAAAGAAGAAGAGCGCCACGAAAATGCAGCAGAAAAAGGCCGTATAATAGTTGCTCCACACGCTCAGCGCCAAGGCCGCAACATAGAGCCGAAAGCGCGCGTCGCGAAGCAGGCTCACCGTGCCCGCAATGAGCAGCGGCAAAAGCGCAAACACATCGAGCCACATAATGTTCCAGTAGTAGCCCGCCGCCCAGGCGCAAAAGGCGTACATCAGAGAAAATGCACACAGCGTCCAGTCGTTTTTCTTGAAGAACATCCGCAGAAAATACGCAAAAAAGAGCGAGGCAAGCGAGAGCTTGACCATCGTCAAAAACGCGAAAAATTCCGTCATGAGGCTCTCGGGAACGAAAATACACAGAAGGTTCAGCGGGCTTGCCAGGTAGTAGGAAAAGAGGGACAAATACCCCGTGCCCATGGCCACATCCCAGGTATATTGCAAGCTGCCGCCCGTTAAGAGTTTTTCCCGCAGGGCGACCAAAAAGGGATAATACTGATGCCAGCCGTCATGCGCCAGAACCATGCGGTCGCCGAAAGGATAGCAGCCCAGGCAGGCAAAGGCGATCGCGCAGATGACAAAGGGCAGAAAAAAGGCATAAATCAGCGGCAAGCGCTGCTTTGCTTTGGGAGACAGGCTTGAAAAGGGTCGCTTCATTCGGTTTTCTCCTTTCGGGTGATTTCGCGCACGCGCGCGAAAAGCGTGGCAAGGCAGGGCTCAAACTGCACGCCGTACCAGCGCGCATCGTCTGCCCTGCGCGTCTCGGCAATGGCCCTGCCGACCGTCTCGGCGGCCAAGGCCACTGCGTCTTGCGCGCTTACGCCGAGGGTTAGGCTGCCCGCGCACACGGCGGCAAAGAGGTCGCCCGTGCCGTGGTAAATGCCTTGAATATACTCATTTTCCGCGTAAAAATGCGCGCCGTTTTGCGACGCGGCCGCCACGCGGATGTTTCCGTCGCCGCTACGAATGCCCGTGAGAATCGCCGTCTGCGCGCCGAGCGACAAAAGCGCGTCGAGAAGCCTTGACACTTCGGCCTCGTCCGGCGCATCGGTGTAGGGAAGCCCCGTCAAGAGGCTCGCCTCGGTTAAGTTCGGCGTAATCACGCTCGCGCGGCGTACAAGCGCGCGCATAGCCTCGACCATCGCCGCATCCATGCCGGAATACAGCCGCCCGTGGTCGCCCAGAACGGGATCGACAAAATGCAGCGCGTCCTCATTCTCGTCAAAAAGCGTCTCAAGCATCCGCGCCTGCACGCAAGAGCCGAGATAGCCCGAGCAGACGGCGTCGAATTTCAAATCCATCGCCTGCCAGTGCGCCGCGATGGGCGCAAGCGTTTCGGTCAGGTCGAGCGAATAAAAGCCGTCAAAGGCGGTATGCGCCGATAAAAGCGCCGTCGGCAGCGCAACAGCCTCTAAACCCATCACCGAAAAGACCGGCAGCGCAACGCCCAAAGAGCATTTGCCCACGCAGGATAAGTCCTGTATTGAGACGATTCGTTTCATAATCGGTTCCCTTTCGCGGAAAAATTCTTCTAAATTTGTATTATACCTTATTTTAATTCAAAAAGGAAGCCCGTCCGTGCGAAAAAAGAAAAGTTCAAAAATCTTGTGTTTCCCTCTTGCAATTACCACAAGATGTAGTATAATAAGGGGCGTGAAGATTACGGGCGCACCCGCCCTTTTGGAAAAGGAGAGCAAACCCCATGAAGATCATCAAGCGCAACGGCGCGGAAGTCGTTTTCGATATCCGCAAAATTG
>CAZGOO010000086.1:0-2214 GCA_964527505.1 uncultured Oscillospiraceae bacterium
CGGCTGATGATGGCGTGGCCGAAGGAGGGGTGATCCACATAGGCATCGCCGATGATGTAAACAAAGTCCGCCTGCTGCCAACCGAGGTGCTGCATCTCCTTTTTTGTGGTCGGTAAAAAGCCCATCACTTCGCCCCCGTCGAGCCGAAGCCGCCCTCACCGCGCGCGGTGTCGGACAAATCGCCCGCTTCGATGAAGTTTGCCGTCAGATAGGGCGTTAAAATCATCTGCGCAATGCGCTCGCCCGGCTCCACGGTCTGAGGAATCGCGCCGTGGTTGTGCAGGGGCACGAAAAATTCGCCGCGATAATCCGAGTCGATCACGCCCACTTTGTTGGCCGGAGCCAGACCGCGCTTCGAGGCAAGGCCGCTGCGCGCATAGACCAGCCCCGCATAGCCGACGGGAATTTCCATCGCGATGCCGATGGAGATGAGCTTCGTTTCGCCCGGCGCAAGCGTGACGGGCGCGTCGAGGCACGCGCACAGATCCGCGCCCGCGGAAAACTCCGTCCCGTAGACGGGCAGGCGCGCGTTTTCGCGCAGTTTTTTCACTTTTACGTTCTGCATTTGTCCATTCCTCCCCGCGCCGCGCCGTCGTCCCAGAGGACGATTTCGCCCGTTTGCAGCGTTTCTTTTACATCGATGAGCCGCTGGTTCGACGAGCCGCGAAAGCGCAGCGTCAAATCTTTCAGTTCCGCCACGAACGGCCCGTCCACCAAAACATCCAAGCAGCCCAAAATCGCCCGAACATCCTCCAAATTTCCGACTTTTCCGGAAAGCAGCTCTTTGTCCAAGGTGTAGCCCGTAAACGCCCAGAGGCTTTTTTCGGGGTACCGCGCGCGCACGGCCCGCAAAAGCGCGCGAACGCCCGACTGATTCTGCGGCTCAAAGGGCTCGCCGCCGAGGACGGTCAGCCCCGCGATGTGCGCAGGGGCGAGCGAATCGAGAATTTGCTGCGTGACTTCGGCTGTCAGCTCCTCGCCGTAGGCAAAGTCCCATGTCTGCGGCTGGAAGCAGTCTTTGCAGTGGCGCGTACAGCCGGAAACGAACACCGACGTGCGAACACCGGGGCCGTTGGCAATGTCGTAGGTTTTTATCGCGGCGTAATTCATTGCATTTTCTCCTTTTTCCGTTCAAATTCGGCAATCGCGCGGTCGAAAAACGCCGCGAGCTTTGCCTCATATTCCTCCCGCGCCAGAAGATAGCTCTTGCCGTGCCCCGCGTTCGGCACGAGCAGCAGCGTTTTGTCCTTTGAGGCGCAGGCGGCGAAATTTTCTTTGCTCATTTCACACGGCACGAAGCCGTCTTTCTCCCCGTGCGCGAAGAGGACGGGAAGCGTGCAGCGCTTCATCGCCTCCACGGTGGAGTATTCGTCCAAGGCAAAACCCGCAAAAAGTTTTGTCTGGAAATTCAGAAGCGGCAGGACGAGTTTCGGCGGAAGATGCGCCTCGCGCGCGACCTTGGCGATGATGGCCTCGGGCGAGGTAAAGCCGCAGTCGGCCAGAATGCCGCAAACATTCGGCGCAAGCGGCTCGCCCGCCGCCATCAAAACCGTCGTCGCGCCCATGGAAAGCCCCACGAGAAAGACGGGTTTGTCCGCGCCGAGCATTTCGTTCACCGCGCGCACCCATGTAGCCACGTCGCGGCGCTCGCGCACGCCGAACGTCATAAACCGCCCGCCGCTTTTGCCCTGCGCGCGCTGGTCTACGAGCAGCAGGTTCATGCCCAGTTCGCGGTAGGCGCGCATTCCGCAGGAAAAGTCGATGGAGCCTTCGCTGCGCCAGCCGTGGAAGAGTAAAACCGTCCCGCGCGCGTTTTCGCAGGGGAAAAAGCGCGCCGCGAGGGTCAGGCCGTCAAAGGAGCGGACGGTCATAAGGTGGCTTTCCTGCGCATCTGCCCACGCGCGGCCGGAAAGAATCTGCTCGCGCACGCCTCGATACGCGGGGCGCGAGAGAAAGCGCTCGGTGTTTTCCACCATACGGCGGCAGTGCAGGCACGCGGCGCACAGTAGCGCAAAGGAAAGCAGGAACAAAAGCAGCAAAACCGCGCCGCAGACAATCAAGACAATGCCAATCGGGCTCATTTTTCCCGACCTTTCTTTGTCAAAATCCGCTCAAGCCACGAAAAGCTCATCGGCCAGACGGCGGCGGCGAAAAAGACCGTCACAAAATAGCGCGGCACATCCCAGAAAAGCTGCGTCTGCCCGCAAAGGGCGA
>CAZGOO010000086.1:2314-4446 GCA_964527505.1 uncultured Oscillospiraceae bacterium
CTGCACCGGCCACGCCGCTTTTTCCCGATAGCGCACGAATTTCTGCTCAAAGAAATAGGCGGGAATGTAGCCCAAAAGCGCGCCGAAGATGGAATAGGCCACTTTTAAGGCTTCGTTTTTGCGCTCTGCGGGAAGACCCGTCTGCAAATTCGCAAACAGGGCGAAGCCCGCCGCGCACAAAACCGCCGCGCCGAGCACAAGCGCCATGCGCTTGGCATTTCCGAACGCCCACCGGACGAGCGGATACAGCGCAAAGACGAAGAAAAGCGCCATCGCAAGGCCGACCAGCACATCTGCCGGCGTGTGCACGCCCAGATACATTCTCGAGAAGCACACAAGCGCAATCAAAACCGAAAGGCCGATGCGCAAGGCTCTGTTTTTGTTCCACCGCGCAAGCGCGCCGTAGGTCGCGGCGGCGTTCTGGCTGTGGCCCGAGGGGAAGGAATAGCCCGTGGCGTCGGCGCGGGCGCTTTCGACAATCGTAAAATTCGGGTCGCGCTCCCACGGGCGCGGCACGCGGCACGCCAGCTTCACCGTCTGGTTGGCAATTGTTCCGAAAAATCCGGTAAAGAGCAGATACACGCCCTCGCGCTTATCCACGCACCACAAAACCGCCATCGCGACCGCATAAAAAACAAGCTCGCTTCCGAAGCGGGTAAAAATTTCCATGAGCAAATTCAGCGCCCCGCAGCGCAGATTTTCCAGCAGATAGAGAAATTCCATCGAATCGGCCCCTTTCTTCTTACAGTATATCACGCGCGATTCGGAAAGTCAATTTCGCAGGGCACTTGCAATTGCCCTGCCAAGTGTGGTATACTGGTAAAAAATTCATGGAATGGGGGCATCTTTATGTTTTCCGAGCAACCGCGCAGTTTCTACCGCAGGGCGCAGCTTTTGGAGGTCATCTGCCAGCTCCGCTTCCCCACGGTGCTCTCGATCGGCACGAGCGACCCTGTGGAATTTCAGGAGAAAATTCGCGCAAATTATCCGAGATATCAGACCGCCGCGCCCAATGGCGGCGAGCAGTCCGGCCGCAGCCATCAGTTCATTTCCGCAGACGGCTGCTGGAAAGTCAGCCTGACCAATTCGTTTCTGGCGCTGTCCACCCTGCGCTACCCCGGCTGGGAGGATTTTGCCGCGCGGCTCGATGAGCTTCTGGCAAAATTCATCGAGGTCTACCGCCCCGAGAGCTTCCAGCGCATCGGCCTGCGTTATGTAAACGCCTTTTCGCGCAAAGCGCTCGGGCTTCAGGGCGTGCCTTTCAGCGAACTGATTCAGCCCGCCTACCTCGGGCTTTTGTCCGAAGAGGACGCCGAGGAACACCGCTTTGCGCGCGTGTCGCAGGAGGTGGACGTTGCCGTGTCCGCGGGCGGACGGATGAAGCTGCGCTGCGGCCCGGGGCAGATCAATCGCGGCGGCAAGCCCGATGACGAAGTGCGCTATTTTCTGGATTTGGACAGCTACCTCGTCGGCAATACCGAGCTGCGCCTGTGCGTCGCGGCGCTAAACACATTGCACGACGGCGCGTGGCGCGTGTTTCGAAACGCCCTGACCGACCGCCTGCACGAAGCGCTCGAGCCTTTGCAGACGCAGTAAAGGAGGCGCAAAATGCCGTATCTGTTTTATACCGACTGGTTATATATTATTTTAGTCCTGCCCGCCGTGATTTTCTCGATGATTACAAGCGCGTGCGTGAGCAGCACCTTCAAAAAATACTCCCGCGTGCGAAACGCGCGCGGGATGACGGGGGCAGATGCCGCCGCAGCCGTTTTGCGCGCCAATGGCGTGTCCGGCGTGCGCATCGAGTGCGTCGCGGGCAATCTGACCGACCACTACGACCCGAAAGCAAACGTGATTCGCCTCTCCGAGAGCGTTTATAACGCCGCCACGCCCGCCGCCGTCGGCGTCGCCGCGCACGAAGCGGGGCACGCCGTGCAGTATGCGCAGAACTACGCGCCCATCCGCGTGCGCAGCGCCATCGTCGGGCTGACGAATTTCGGCTCGAAACTGTCAATGCCGCTGATCGTTCTGGGGCTGGTTTTGTCGTCTCTGTGCGCGTACAATGTCGCGCTGAGCGATTTCTTCTTCTACCTCGCCCTTGCGGGCGTGCTGCTCTACGGCCTTTGCGTCGT
>CAZGOO010000087.1:0-4429 GCA_964527505.1 uncultured Oscillospiraceae bacterium
AAATAACATTTGTAACGGTCTCCGCGCCGGTGGTGCGGCATCTGATTGCGGCAGAAGAAACAATTCTGCAAAGCGCGCCCGAGGCGATTGACCTGTCGATTTACTACGCGGTCAGCGTGTTTTCTGCGAGCAAGCTGCAAAAAATGGCGGAAGATTTGGCCGCTTCCGACTTCGCGTTCATTGACCTGATGGGCGCTTCGCCCGAGGTCGGCCGCTTTGTAAACGAGGGCCTCGAGCGCTGCAAAGGGCAAATCGTTCCCTATGGCAACGGCGCAAGAGAATTTCTCCGCCTCGGGGACTTTACCGCCGAGAGCATGAAGCGCCCCGCCGCGCAGGGCGACGCTCCGGCGAAAATGCCGGACGAAAAAGCGATGCGCAAGATGAAAGCCATGGCGGAGACGATGGGAAAGTTTCTGCCGGGGAAAATGCGGGATATGCGCAACTATTCGCTTCTGATGAAGTATTTTAAGGTGGCATCGTTTGAAAACATCTACAATATGCTCCTTTTTATCCTCAATCAGTATGGCGGCGAGCGCCGCTGCGGGATTGCCGAGGCGCCTTGCGAGGTGCCGCCGATTCGCGTCCTTGCGCGCGAAAAAGCGCCCGAAAAGCCCACCATTGCCCTGTTGCACTACGGCCACTGCTACCCGACCGATACCTCCGCCTGCGTGGAGCAGCTTGCGCAGAAGTTAGAGCGGGTAGGGAATGTGCTTCCCATCGCCGTTTCGGGCATGACGCAGGAGGTTTTATCGGAGCTTCGGACAATTCTTCTGAAAGAAAAGCCGGATGCAATCGTAAACCTCATGTCCTTCCGCCTGAGCGCCGGCCCCATGGGCGGCGACACGCAGGCAGGCCCCGCGCTTTTGCAGGAACTCGGCGCGCCGTATCTGCACCCGTTCTTCATCTCCCGCCGAACGGTCAAAGACTGGGAAAAATCGGTGCAGGGCTGCACCACCTCCGAGGTAATGATTTCGCTTCTTCTGCCGGAACTGGACGGCTGCATCGACACGATTCCCATCGGCGCGATGTCCGAGCCCACCGTAGATGCGGCGCACGATGTATACACCGAGCAGTTGCAGCTCATCGAAGAGCGCGCGGATATGCTGTGCACGATGGTCGAAAAGCAAATCGCGCTGAGAAAAAAACCGAACCGCGAAAAGCGCGTTGCGCTTATCTGCTATAACTACCCGCCCGGCGAGGATAATCTGTTCGGCGGCGCGTTTTTAGACACCTTTGCCTCCGTTTCGGCCATCACCAAGCGCCTTGCGCAAGAGGGCTACACCTTGCAGGCGCAGACGGAAGAAATGCTCAAGTCGCATTTCTGCGCGGGGAAAGCGGTCAATTCCGGCAGATTTGCTTCAGGAACAGACGGCATGATTCTCTACCCCGTCAAAAAATACAAAGATTCTTCCGAAATCACTGCCGCATGGGGCAAAGCGCCGGGTGAAATCATGGCGCAGGAAAAAAATTTCCTGATTCCCGGCATGGTCACGGGCAATGTGTTCATCGGCTTGCAGCCGACCCGAGGCGCGCATGAGGTGGATGCTTCGTCCTATCACGACAAATCCGCACCCCCGCATCATCAGTATGCGGCATTTTATCAGTGGCTCCGAGACGAATTTCAGGCGGACGCCATCATCCATGTGGGAACGCACGGAACGCTGGAATTTCTCAAGGGCAAAGAGGCGGGCATGAGCGGCGAATGCTATCCCGATCGGCTTTTGAGCGGCATTGCGCACCTGTATCTTTATTACTGCGGAAATCCTGCGGAGGCGACGATTGCCAAGCGCCGCTCCCATGCGATTCTGGTCGGTTATCAGCCGCCCGTTTTCGTGCAAAGCGGCCTTTACGGGCAGCTTGCGCAGCTCTCCGAGGAAATCGACAACTATCGTCAGGCGCTTTTGCTTGCGCCGCAATCTTCTGCGGAGATTCTGACGCGCATTGAAGCGCTTGCACAAGAGCAGAATCTTCCCACCGAGCTTGAAGCGCTGGAAAACGAGCTCTATCGCATCAACGCAAGCCTGATTCCGAAAGGACTGCACGTTTTCGGCACGCCCTACACGGACGAAGAGGCGCAGTCCTACATCGACGGCCTGAAAGCCTACGCATCCGCGCAGAATGCCGATTTGCGGGAAATTGCCGCTTCGGCAAAGAAAAATCGCGAGATGCAAAGCCTGATGGACGCACTTTCGGGGCAATATCTGCCCGCAAAGGCGGCGGGAGATATCTACCGCGACCCGCAGGTGCTCCCCTCGGGCTATAACCTGTATCAATTTGACCCGAAACTCATCCCCACCGCGACCGCCTATGAGCGCGGCAAGCGCATCGCGGAAAACACCCTGCAAGCCTATCGCAAAGAAAAGGGAACTTATCCGACTTCGGTCGCGGTCGTTCTGTGGGGGATGGAAACCTCCCGCACGCAGGGAGAAACCCTCAGCCAGATTCTGGCGTATCTGGGCATTCGCCCCGTTTTGAGCAATCCGTGGGAGCGGCAGTACGAAATCATTCCGCTGAACGAATTGGGCCGCCCGCGCATCGATGTGACCGTCAATATCTGCGGATTTTTCCGGGATATGTTCCCGAATCTCATCGAAGCGCTCAGCGACCTGTTCGAGCGCGTCGCCGCGCTGGACGAAACGCACGAGGAAAATTTCTTCAAAGCGCACACCGCCGCTCTGAAGCAAATGCTGAAAAACGGCGGTTACGGCGAAGAAGAAGCGCAGCTTCTGTCCGTTTCGCGTATTTTCGGGCCTGCGGCAGGGCAGTACGGAAGCGGCATCACCAAGTATTTTGAAAATCACGACTGGGAAAGCGAAGAGCAGCTCGGCCGCAGTTTTGCCGAAAGCCTGAACCATGTGTATAACCGCCAAATGCACGGTTACAAGGCCGAGACGCTTTATCACGAAAATCTGCGCGCGGTGGATATCGTTTCGCAGCTTCGCAGCTCGAACGAGTACGAAATCACGGATTTGGATCACTATTTCGAGTTTTTCGGCGGCCTGTCGAAATCCGTGGAGCTTGCCAAAGGCGCAAAGGCCGCGATGTACATTACCGATACCGCCGGCGACGCGCTCTATACGGAAACGGTGGACAAATCCATCGCCCGGGGAATACGCACCCGCGTGCTCAACCCGAAGTGGATCGACGCGATGCTGCAACACGACCAACACGGCGCGCAGCAAATTGCCGACCGCTTTGAAAATGTAATGGGACTGGCTGCGACCACGGGCGGCGTAGAGCCGTGGATTTATGACGAGCTCAACGCCAAATATGTGCAGGACGAGCGCGTTCGCAGGCGCATGGCAGAGAACAACCCCTATGCTTATATGAAAATTCTGGAACAGCTCACGGAATACAGCGACCGCGGCTATTGGAACGCCACACCGGAGCAGTTGGAACAAATCCGAAATGTCTATCTGGAACTGGAAAACAATTTGGAAGGGACACTATGAACGAACGAAAAAATTATCCCTTTTGCGCCATCGTCGGGCAGGAGGAAATGAAGCGGGCGCTGATTTTGAATGTCATCAGCCCCGTAATCGGCGGTGTGTTGATTCGCGGCGAAAAAGGCACCGCAAAATCCACAGCCGTGCGCGCTTTGGCGGATGTCATGCCGCCGCGCCGTCAGGTGGAGGGCTGCCGCTTTGCCTGCGATCCGGAAGACAGGGCGCATTTGTGCGAAGCGTGCCGCGCGAAAGCGCAGCTTTCGGCGGTAGAGGGGCGTATGCGGGTGGTCGATCTTCCCGTCAGCGCCACGGAAGACCGCGTAGTGGGCACCGTGGACATTGAGCACGCGCTCAAAACGGGCGAAAAGCGCTTTGAGGCGGGCATTCTGGCCGAGGCCAACCGCAATATTTTGTATGTGGACGAAGTAAATCTCTTGGAAGACCATGTGGTGGATTTGCTGCTCGATGCCGCTGCCATGGGTGTCAACTCCATCGAGCGCGAGGGGATCTCCTTTGCCCATCCGTCGCGCTTTGTGCTGGTGGGCACGATGAACCCCGAAGAGGGCGACCTGCGCCCGCAGCTTCTTGACCGCTTCGGCCTTGTGGTCGATGTGCGCGCGGAAGAAGATGTCGATTTGCGGATGCAGATCGTGCGCCAAAGGCTGGCATTTGAGGCAGACCCCGAAGCGTTCTGCGAAAGCAGACGCGAAGAGCAGGAGGCGCTCGGCGCGCGCATTGTCAAAGCGCAGGCGCTTTTGCACAAGGTCACGTTCTCCGAAAACTGCCTCCGCTGCGCCGCCGAAGTGGCGATTCATCTGGGCGTGGACGGGCACCGCGCGGATATCACCGTTTTGAAAACCGCAATGGCAAATGCCGCTTTCCGAGGCGCAGACCGGGTGACACAGGAAGATCTGCTTCTGGCCGTCCGCCTCGCGCTTCCGCACCGAATGCGCCGCCGCCCCTTTGAAGAGGGCGTTTTGGAT
>CAZGOO010000088.1:0-4344 GCA_964527505.1 uncultured Oscillospiraceae bacterium
GACCCCATGACGCTCTCGAAGCTCTTCTTTGCGTAATGGGCGGCTTTTTCGGAGCAGTCTCCAAGCGGGACTGCGTAACGGATCTCTTTTTCGGCGTAGACTATCACTCCCACCTCGGCACCCGCCGCGGCGGCATGGCCGTCTTTGACGCGGCTGACGGCTTCCAGCGCCAGATCCACAACATCGAAAACACCCCTTTCCGAACGAAGTTTGAAAGGGATCTCTCCGATTTTCACGGTTGCAGCGGCATCGGCTGCATCAGCGACATGGACCCGCAGCCGCTTCTGGTGCGCTCGCACCTCGGGCTGTATGCCATCACCACCGTCGGCCGAATCAATAACGCCGAAAGTCTGATTTCGGATTATTTCAGCGACGCGGGACATCAGTTCATGGTGCAAAGCAGCGGCGCGGTCAACGCCACGGAGCTTGTCGCCGCACTCATTAACCAGAAAGGCTCTCTCGTTGAGGGCATTCGCCATGTACAGGAGGCTGTGGACGGCTCGATGACCCTGCTCATCCTGACGGAGCACGGCGAAATCATCGCCGCCAGAGATCGCCTCGGAAGGCTCCCCGTTCTCATCGGTCAGGACGAAAACGGCCACTGCGTGGCCTTCGAGTCCTTTACCTATCAAAAGCTCGGCTACCGCACCGTCTATGAGCTCGGCCCGGGCGAAATCGTTCGTCTGACGGCCGAATCCATACAGCAGCTCTCCCCTCCCGGCGAAAAAATGCGCATCTGCGCGTTTTTGTGGGCGTACTACGGCTACCCGAACTCCACCTACGAGGGCGTGAACGTGGAAATGATGCGCTATCGCAACGGCGAAATTATGGCGCGCGACGAAATCGAGCGCGGCCAGATGCCGGAGGTGGACTATGTGGCGGGCATCCCCGACTCGGGCATCCCCCACGCCATCGGCTATGCCAACCGCAGCGGCGGCACGTTCGCCCGCCCCTTCATCAAATATACCCCCACTTGGGCGCGCTCTTTCATGCCGACAAATCAGAAAGTACGCAATCAGGTGGCGAAAATGAAGCAGATTCACATTCCCGAGCTGATCGAGGACAAAAAGCTCCTGTTCGTGGACGATTCCATCGTCCGCGGCACGCAGCTTCGCGAGACGGTCGATTTTCTCTATGAAAGCGGCGCGAAAGAGGTGCATATGCGCTCGGCCTGCCCGCCCTTGATGCACGGCTGCCGCTATCTGAGTTTTTCGCGCGATCGCTCCGACATGGAGCTTCTGACGCGGCGCACCATCCAGAAGCTGGAGGGCGACATCGGCCAGAGGCATCTGGAAGAATACGCCGACGCCGCCACGGAGCGCGGCCAATGTCTGCTCAAGACCATCTGCGAGGAAATGGGCTTCGACTCTCTGGGCTATCAGACGCTCGACGGAATGCTCGAGGCCATCGGCCTCGACCGCGAAAAGGTTTGCACCTACTGCTGGACGGGCAAAGAATAATTACGACGAAAGTGAGATTTTTCCAATGGAAAAGAGTTTCTCCGCTTCCTACGCAGCGGCCGGCGTAGACATCACCGCCGGCTACGAGGGCGTTCGCCTGATGAAGCGCCATGTTCAGCGCACGATGATCCCCGGCGTCGTCTCCGATATCGGCGGCTTCGGCGGCCTGTTTGCCCCCGACCTTGCCGGAATGCAGGAACCCGTGCTTGTTTCCGGCACGGACGGCGTGGGCACCAAGCAGCGCATCGCCCAGCTCCTCGGAAAGCACGACACCGTCGGCATCGACTGCGTTGCCATGTGCGTCAACGACATCATCTGCTGCGGCGCGAAGCCCATCTTCTTCCTCGACTACATCGCCATCGGCAAAAACGAGCCGGAAAAAGTTGCCACGCTCGTCTCGGGCGTTGCCGAGGGCTGCGTGCAGTCCGGCTGCGCGCTCATCGGCGGCGAAACCGCCGAGCACCCCGGCACGATGGCGCCCGACGACTACGACCTTGCCGGTTTTGCCGTCGGCATCGTCGATAAGAAAAAAATCATCGACAAAAATCAAATGCGCGAGGGCGATGTGATTCTTGCCCTCCCCTCTTCGGGCATCCATTCCAACGGCTACTCGCTCGTGCGCAAGGTCTTTGACGTGGAGCACGCAGACCTTTCCGAGGTCTATCCCGAGTTCGGCTGCTCGCTCGGCGAGGCGCTTCTGACCCCGACGGTCATCTATGTCAAACCCGTCCTTGCTGCCATCGAAGCGGCCGAGGTGCACGGCGTGAGCCACATCACCGGCGGCGGCTTCTATGAAAATCTCCCCCGCTGCATCCCCGACGGGCTGTGCGCAAGCGTGCGAAAGAGCGATTTGCGCATTTTGCCGATTTTCGAGCTTTTGCAGCGCGTCGGCAACATCCCCGAGCGCGATATGTTCAACACCTATAACATGGGCGTGGGCATGGCGCTTGTCGTCAGCCGCGATTCTGCCGAGGCGGCCCTTGCCGCGCTTCGCGAAAACGGCTGCGACGCGTATGTCATCGGCGAAATCACCCGCGGAGAGGACAAGGTGGCGCTGTGCTGAAGCGGGCGCGCATTGCCGTCCTCGTTTCCGGCGGCGGCACGAATTTGCAGGCGCTTTTAGACGCGCAGCACTCCGGCGCACTTGCCCACGGTGAAATCGCCCTCGTCATTTCTTCTCAAGCGGGCGCTTACGCCCTCACGCGGGCAAAAAACGCGGGCGTTGCCGCCTGCGCCGTCAGCCATGCGGGCGGGCAGGACGCTTTTGAGCGCGAAATCGAAGCGCTTCTGGCGCAGCACAAAATCGACCTCATCATTTTGGCGGGTTTTTTGAGCATTCTGAGCGAAAAGTTCACCGCCAAATGGCCGCGCCGCATTCTCAATGTCCACCCCTCGCTCATTCCCGCCTTCTGCGGCAAGGGAATGTACGGTCTGAAAGTTCACGAAGCGGCGCTCGCGCGCGGCGTAAAGCTCACGGGCGCGACGGTGCATTTCGTCAACGAAATCCCCGACGGCGGCGAGATTCTGCTGCAAAAAGCGGTGGAGATCCTGCCCGACGACACGGCCGAGCGCCTGCAAAGGCGCGTCATGGAGCAGGCGGAATGGAAGCTCCTGCCGCAGGCGGCGGAGCTGGTCAGCCGCGAAATTTCAAACACGGAGGAATCTGAAAATGCTTGATTTTCTGGAGTTTCTGAAGAACACTTCCTACCCCGGGCGAGGGATTCTCGTCGGGAAAAACCGCGTTTACTATTTCATCATGGGTCGCAGCGAAAACAGCCGCAACCGCATCTTCGTCCAAACGGACGACGGCATCCGCACCGAAGCCTTCGACCCCGCGAAGCTCTCCGACCCGAGCCTGATCATCTACCATCCCGTGCGCAAAATGGGAGCAAGCTTGGTCGTGACCAACGGCGACCAGACCGATACCGTCTGTCAATACGGTGACTTCCGTAAGGGTCTGATGACGCGCGAATATGAGCCGGATGAGCCGAATTTCACGCCCCGCATTTCCGCGATTCTGCACGCCGACGGCTCGTTTGAGCTTTCCATTCTCAAGCATCAAAGCGGCCGCTGCCTGCGCGAATTTTTCTGCTACGAAGGCTGCGAGGAAACCGAAGCCTACTTCATCAGCACCTATCAAGGCGACGGCACGCCGCTTCCCACTTTCTCCGGCGAGCCGCTGCGCGTTACCGTGCCCGCGCCGGAGGAAGTCTGGCAGGCGCTCAACGCAGACAACAAAGTTTCGCTGTATACCAATGTGGGCGGCGAAGTGAAGCTCTTTAACAAACATCTGAACGACTGAGGTGACACCAATGAAAGAACTCGAACTCAAGTACGGCTGCAACCCCAACCAAAAGCCCGCGCGCGTCTTTATGAAAGACGGCGGGGAGCTTCCCTTTACCGTGCTCAACGGCCGCCCGGGCTTTATTAACCTTCTTGACGCGTTCAACTCCTTTCAGCTCGTCGCGGAGCTGAAAGCCGCCACGGGTCTGCCCGCAGCGGCGAGCTTCAAGCACGTCTCCCCCGCCGGCGCGGCGCTCGGCCTACCGCTGGATGACACCGACCGCAAGGTATTTTTCGTCGAGCCCGATGCGCAGCTCAGCCCCATCGCCTGCGCCTATATCCGCGCGCGCGGCGCAGACCGCCTGTGCTCCTACGGCGACTGGGCGGCTCTGTCCGACCCCTGCGACGCCGCGACCGCCGCGTATCTGAAAGAGGAAGTGTCCGACGGCGTCATCGCCCCCGACTACACACCCGAGGCGCTGGAAATTCTCAAAACCAAGCGCGGCGGCAACTACAATGTGGTCAAAATCGACCCTGCATATGTGCCCGCCGTGCAGGAATTTAAGGATGTATTCGGCATCACCTTTGAGCAGGGACGCAA
>CAZGOO010000089.1:0-4251 GCA_964527505.1 uncultured Oscillospiraceae bacterium
ATTTCGGTGGTAAAGGCGCCGTCTTCGGAGTTGCGGGAGAGGTAGCCGTCGAGGCGCTCGACGATGGTGTCGATGCGCACGAGCCCGAAGCCGTGCCCCTCGCCTTTGGAGCTTTGAAAAAGCCTGCCCTGCTTTTGCAGCTTCTTTCCGGCGGTAAAATTGGTGAACGAAATGTAGAGCTGCGTGTTTTTCATGTCCATGTACACGCGAATCATGCGCTGCGCCTCCGGCAGCTTGACGCTCGCTTCAATGGCGTTGTCAAAGAGATTTCCGAGAATGCAGCACAGGTCGATCTCCGACGAGCGGAGCTTGACGGGGATGTGCGCATCGGCCACGACCGTAATGCCCTTTGCTTTCGCGAGCGAAATTTTGGAGTTGAGAATCGCATCCGTCATGGGATTGCCCGTTTTAATGACGGTGTCCACGGTGGTCAGGTCTTCGTCGAGCAAATCCAGATACCGCTCGACAGACGCCCAGTCGCCCGCCGCGGCATAGGCTTTCATCGTCTGGATGTGGTTGCGGTAGTCGTGCCGCCAGCCGCGAATCTGGCGGTACATATTGTCCACCTCGCGGTAGTGCGTTTCAATCAGCTCGCGCTGATAGGAGGCGATTTTTCGGTCGATTCGTTTGGAAAAAAGTCCCATGCGGCCTACCTCATGTTGATAATCGCGCGGTTGACGCCTTCATACGCCCCGCGCGGCAGCGGCAGCGCCGTGCCGTCGGCAAGGCGGATTTCGGTTTTGGTCACGCGGGCAATCTGCGTCAGATTGACGATGACGGAGCGCCCCGCGCGGTAAAAGCGCTCATCTAACTGTTTTTCCAGCTCCCCGAGCGTCATTTTCACCGTAATTTCGTTCGGCGCGTGCAAAGTGACGTAGTTTCCGAACACCTCGGCGTAGCGAATGCGGTAAATCGGCACGCGCAGCATCTCCCCGCCGACCTCAAAATGGAGCACGGTTTCGTTTTTTGCGCACTTTTCCGCCGCGCGGTCGAGCACGGCGTGCAGCTTTTCCTCTTTCACGGGCTTCATCAGGTAGTGCAGCGCCGCGACCTCGTAGCCCTCGGAAATATAGTCGGAGTAGCCGGTGATGAACACGATTTGCACCGTGTCGTTCGTTTCGCGCAGGCGCTTGGCCATGGAAACGCCGTCCATCGCGCCCATTTCAATATCCAAAAGCAAAATGTCGTAGTCGCTTTCTTCGGCATAGTGAAAGAGAAACTGCTCGGCCGAGGAAAACACATCGACGTGCGCCACCTGCCCGGCGGCCGACGCCCAGCGGTTGACCATGGACAAAACATATTGCCGGTCTGCCTCGCTGTCGTCGCAGATTGCAATGCGGTAGCTCATAAAGTCGCGGCCCCGGCGGGGATTTTCGCGTGGTATTCCAGCCCTGCGGGGTAGAAAAAGCGCAGCGCCTGCGGAACGACCTCGAAAACCGCCCGCTTTTGCATGAGAAGCTCGCCGTCAAGGTTGATTTCAGCGGGCTTGTCGCTTTGAATCTCCACGCGGCAGCAGCGGAAATGGCGAATGTATTCGGGCAGCTCGGCAAAGCGCCCCGCTTTGTATTTGCCCACCACGCCCGCGACGGTCAGCCGCGAGACAGCCTTGACCAGAAGCACATCCAGAAGTCCGTCGTCCGGCTCGGCGATGGGCACGGGGTTGAAACTGCCGCCATAGCAGCGGCCGGAAGCAATGCAAATAAGTGTCTGGCGGCCGTCGAAGCGCTCGCCGTCGATGTCCACCGTGAAGGGGCGGTGAACGCCTTTGATTAAGTTGATGCCCGTGGAGAGAATGTATGCGCCGTTTCCCGAAACGAGCGGCAGGCGCTTGTATTTGCCGATGGCGGTGCCGATGCGCGCGTCGAAGCCCATCGAGCAGATGTTCAGCGCGTAGGCATCGCCGCAGCGAATGAGGTCGAATTTCGCCTCCTGCGCGTCGAGAAGCCGCTCAATGGAGCGAAACGCGGCAGGTTCGGAGAAGATTTTGATAAAATCGTTGCCCGAGCCGCCGGGAAAATGCGTCACCGCCGCGTTTTGGAATCCCGCCACGCCGTTGGCAACCTCATTGAGCGTGCCGTCGCCGCCGCAGGCATAGATGCGAAGCTCCTCGCCCGTCTGCGCGGCTTTGCGGGCAAGCGCCGTGCAGTCGCCGCGCGCGCGGGAAACTGCGATTTCGTAGTCCAGTCCCCGCGCCTCGCAGGCGGCGCGGATGCAGTCGGTAAATTCGCCCGTGCGGTCGTATTTGCCCGCAGCGGGGTTAATGATGAAAAGATGCTTCATTTGTCCTTGCGCCCCTCGAAATACATATACACGTTACATTGCAATCTGCCGTTGTAGAGCTTGCGCTTTTTGTCGGCGGCTCTGCCGAAGAAATGCTCAAACTCGGGGTCGGAGGAGATGATATACTTGCTCCAGCGGTCGGCAAAGCGCAGATGGCGGCCGAAGTCGCGCATGAGCCGCTGCGCGTCGCGCACTTCGCCCATGCGCTCGCCGTAGGGCGGGTTGCAGACGATCACGCCGCTCTCTGAAGGAAGCGAGCGCTTCGTCGCGTCGGCTTCCTGAAAGTCGATAACCTGCGCCACGCCCGCCTTTTTCGCGTTGGCAATGGCAATGCCGAGGCTTTTCGGGTCAATGTCCGTGCCGAGGATGCGGTATTCTCCGCGATATTCCAAATCGCGCGCTTCCTCGCGCGCCTGCTGCCAGACCTCCTGCGGGACAAGCTCCCAGCGACTTGCGGCAAATTCGCGGTGCAGCCCCGGCGCGCGGTTGAGCGCGATGAGCGCGGCTTCGATGGCAATCGTGCCCGAGCCGCAGAAAGGGTCCCAGAAAAAATCGCGCCCGCGATAGCGCGAGAGGTTGACCATTGCCGCCGCCATCGTCTCATGCAAAGGCGCGTCGTTGGCCACGGCGCGGTAGCCGCGCTTGTGCAGGCTCACGCCGGAGGTGTCGAGGAAAACCTCGCACTTGTCTTTGAGAATCGAAAAGCGCAGGGGGTAGACCTCCCCCGTCTCCGGCAGCCACGACACGCCGTAGTGCGCGCCGAGGCGATCGACCGCCGCCTTTTTCGCGATGGACTGACAGTCCGGCACGGAGTGAAGCTGCGAATCGAGACTGTAACCCTTGACGGGAAACACGCCGTTTTGCGGAATAAAGCGCTCAAGCGGGATGGCCTTCACGCCCTGATAGAGTTCTTCAAAGCTGCGCGCCTCAAAGGCGGCCAGACGGATCATCACGCGCTCTGCCATACGCAGGCGCAGATTCGCGCGGGCAAGGTCAAGCGCGTCGCCCGTGAAATACACGCGGCGGTCCTCCACGCGAACCTCCTGCATATTCATGCGCCGCAGCTCATCGCCGACAAGCCCTTCCAGTCCGAACAGGCACGGCGCCATCATCGAAAAGCGTTCCATAGTAGCTCCTTTTGTTTCTTCTTTCGGCCATTATACCGCGTT
Source organism: uncultured Oscillospiraceae bacterium (assembly GCA_964527505.1). Lineage (GTDB taxonomy): Bacteria > Bacillota > Clostridia > Oscillospirales > Oscillospiraceae > JAZOXB01. The sequence continues at coordinate 3,450 of CAZGOO010000089.1, forward strand.
TCGACAAAATTTGCAACGCCGAATCCCCGATTGGATGAAAAAGTCTCTTGTGTTTTCGCAGATTTCGTGTTAAACTGATATCGGAGAAAGGAGGGCCTGAACATGAACGAATGGATCTGGCTGGGGCTGACGGTGCTTTTCGCCGTGGCCGAAGCCTGCACGGCCTCGCTCGTTTCGATCTGGTTCATCGGCGGAAGCCTCGCCGCGTTCGTCGCCGCGCTGTGCAACGCGCCGATGTGGTTGCAGATCGCGCTCTTTTTCGTCGTGTCGGCGGCGCTGCTCATTACCCTGCGCCCGCTCGCCCGCAAACTGACGAAAAAAGAAGCAACCGCCACGAACGCCGAAAGCAATGTCGGCAAAACCGTCCTCGTCACGCAGGAAATCGACAATCTTCGCGGCACGGGCGCGGTGCGCCTGAGCGGCGTGGAATGGACGGCGCGCAGCGAAAGCGGCGAGCCGATCGCGCAGGGCGCCGTCGTGCGGGTCTTGCGCGTGGAGAGTGCCAAAGTCATCGTTACCCGCGCAGACACCCAACAATAATTTTCGGGAGGTACATTTATGGAAAAATGGATCGTCATCGGAGCCGCAGTTTTGCTGGTATTCCTCGTCATTATCAAAAACATCTGCATCGTGCAGCAGTCGCGCGCCTATGTCGTCGAGCGCCTCGGCGCATTTTCGGCGGTCTGGGGCGTGGGCATCCACTTCAAAATCCCGTTTCTGGAGCGCATCACCCGCCGCGTCAGCCTGAAAGAGCAGGTGCTCGACTATCCCCCGCAGCCCGTTATCACGAAAGATAACGTCA
>CAZGOO010000090.1:0-4226 GCA_964527505.1 uncultured Oscillospiraceae bacterium
AATGCGTATTCTGGAAGGGCTGCGCCCCGAGGCGCCGCTGTATTTCTTCGAGGAGCTGTGCGCCATCCCGCACGGCTCGCACAACACAAAGCAAATTTCCGACTACTGCGTGCGCTTCGCGCGCGAGCGCGGACTGCGCTGCGTGCAGGACGCGAGCAACAATGTCATCATCTTCAAGCCCGCCTCGCCCGGATATGAGAATCACCCCGCCGTTATTTTGCAGGGGCATCTGGACATGGTCTGCGAAAAAGACGCGAGCTGCGACATCGATTTTCTCAAAGACGGCCTGCGGCTCAAGCACGACGGCACGTCGATTTTCGCCGAGGGCACCACGCTCGGCGGCGACGACGGCATCGCCGTGGCCTACGGCCTTGCGCTGCTCGATTCAAAAACGGCGAAGCACCCGCCCCTTGAGGTCGTCTTCACGGTGGATGAAGAGGTCGGAATGCTCGGCGCGGACGCGCTCGACTGCTCCTGTTTGACCGGTCGGACGCTTCTCAACTGCGACTCCGAGGATGAGGGCGTTTTGACCGTGAGCTGCGCCGGAGGCGCGCGCGTGACGCTGCGGCTGCCGCTCGTGCGCCAAAAGTCGCTCTGCGAGGGCGGCGAATTTGTGCGCGTAAGCGTGAAAGGTCTGACCGGCGGACACAGCGGCGTGGAGATCGGCAAGGGTCGCAACAACGCCAACAAGGTGCTTGCCCAGTGGCTTTTGGATGCGGATTGCACGCGCGGCCTTGTGTGCATCGGCGGCGGCAGTCAGGACAACGCCATCCCGCGCGAGGCAAGCGCCGTGTTCTACACCGCCTCTGCCGAGGCGCTGGCGCAAAAGCTCTTTGCGCAGCTTCCGCGCGTGCGCAAGGCGCTCTTCGCGCAGGAACAAGAGGTGCAGTTCGGCATGGAAACCGTTTCCTGCGACGCCCTGCCTCTGACGGACGAATGCGCGCAGGCGGCGGTCAAGCTCCTGTGCGAGCTTCCGAACGGCATTCAGGCGATGAGCGCGGACATCGAGGGGCTTGTGCAGACCTCGCTCAATCTCGGCATCGTCAAGACCGAAGCGGAAACGCTGCGCGCGACTTTCTCCGTGCGCAGCTCCGTCAACGGCGAAAAAGAGGCGCTTTTGTCGGCACTTCGCGGCATTGCCGCCGCCTACGGCGCGGACTATCACCAGTCGGGCGAGTATCCCGCGTGGGAGTTCCGCAAGGAATCGCGCCTGCGCGAGGTGATGGTTTCGACCTTTGAAGCGCTCTACGGCCAAACGCCCGTCGTCGAGGCCATCCACGCGGGGCTCGAGTGCGGCATTTTCTCCGACCGCCTGCCGGGGCTCGACGCCGTTTCGTTCGGCCCGAAGATGCAGGATATCCACACCAGCCGCGAAAAGCTGGACATCGCCTCGGTCGAGCGCACATGGGAATATCTTTGCAAAGTGCTTGAAAATCTGTAAATAAAAATGAACATAGGAGGAACCCCATGAACATCGGACAAAACATTCACGGCTTTGAAGTGACCCGCATTCGTCAGGTGGACGAAATCGGCGCGGAAGTCATCGAAATGCGCCATACCAAAACCGGCGCGAGCCTGCTCTGGACGAAGCGCGACGAGAAGAACAAGACCTTCTGCATCGCCTTCGAGACGCTCCCCGAGGACAGCACGGGCGTGTTCCACATTCTCGAGCACTCGGTGCTCAACGGCTCGAAGAAATACCCGACGAAAGAGCCGTTCGTTGATCTGCTCAAGAGCTCGCTCAATACGTTCCTCAACGCAATGACCTATCCCGACAAAACCTGCTACCCCGTCTCGAGCCGCAACGACGCGGACTTTATGAACCTTGTGCGCGTGTACCTCGACGCGGTGTTCCAGCCCGCCATCTACACCCAGCCGAACATCTTCCGTCAGGAGGGCTGGCACTATGAGCTGACCGACCCCGCCGCCGAGCCCATCTACAAGGGCGTCGTGTTCAACGAAATGAAGGGCGCCTTCTCCGACCCCGACACGCCCATCGAGCTCTGCCTCGACGAAATGCTCTTCCCCGACACGCCTTATCGCTTCGTCTCCGGCGGCGACCCCGAGCACATTCCCGAGCTGACCTATGAGCAGTTCATCGCCAGCCACCGCCGTTTCTATCATCCGTCCAACGCCCGTATCTTCTTCGACGGCAATGTGCGCATCGAAGAGCTTCTGGAATACATCGACGCGGAATATCTGTCGCACTACGACTATCAGGCGCCCGATTTCAAGCTCGAGCCGCAAAAGCCCGTCGAAGCCTGCGCGCGCACCTGCTATCGCGAGCTTGCGCCCGACGAGGACACCGCCGGAAAGGCGCACTACGCCCGCGGCAAGGTCGTGGCGAATTTCGACGAGGTCGAGCGCAATCTGGCCATCGACGCGCTGTGCGACTATCTTGCTGGTTCCAACGACGCGCCGCTCAAGCGCGAAATTCTCAAGCGCGGTCTTGCCAAAGACTTTGAGCTCGGCTCGGGCGGCTCGATGCAGACCGAGATCGTCCTGCACGCCAGAGACATGGACGAGTCGAAGTTTGACGAGCTGAAAGCGACCGTCCGCGAGACGCTGGAAAAGCTCTTGGCCGACGGCTTGGACAAAGAAGCGCTCAACGCCGTCTTGAACCGCATGGAATTCTCCTACCGCGAGCGCCGCGAGCCGTCGGGTCTGATGCTCGGCCTGCGCGCGCTTCAGGTCTGGCTCTACGGCGGCGACCCCGTGCGCGGCATGACCACGAAGGACGCATTCGTCTTCCTGCACGAAGCGCTCAAGGGCGATTATTTTGAAAACCTCCTGCGCGAGACGCTGCTTGACGAGGCGCACACCGCCGAAGTCTTTATGCTCCCGTCTACCACCATCGGCGCGGAAAAGGCCGAAAAAGAGGCCGCACGTCTGCGCGAGGCGAAAGCCGCATGGTCGCAGGAAGAGATCGCGGAGCTTGTCAAGATGAATGAGCAGCTTGTCGCGTGGCAGCAGTCGGAGGATACGCCCGAAGACAAGGCGAAGATCCCGTTCCTGCAGCTTTCTCAGGTGCCCGAGCAGCCCGAGGCGCTGCCCTATGAAGTGAAAAACGAAGCGGGCTTTACCGTCGTGCGCACGCCCGCCTCGGCAGAGGGCATCGTCTATCTGCACGCCTATTTCGCGCTCGGCCAGCTCACCGAGCAGGAGCTTTCCGCGCTGGCCTTTATGGCAGACCTCTTCGGCGACCTGCCGACCGAGCACTATGACCTGAAAACCCTCCAGCGGGAGATCAAGGCCAACCTCGGCTCGCTGACTTTCTCGACCTTTACCGCCGCCGGCCCCGAAGACACCGAGCACTGCGCCGTGTATCTGCGCGCGAGCTTCTCCGTGCTCGAAGAAAAGCTGCCGAAGGCGCTCGAACTTCTCACGGAGGTGCTGCTGCGCACCGACCTGCGCGACAAAGAGCACATCCGCGAAATCCTCATGCAAAATGAGCTGACCGTCCGTCAGGAGATCCCGATGCAGGGTCTGATGTATGCGCTTCGGCGCATCGGTGCGACGACCACCGCCAAGGGCTATGCCGAAGAGCAGATGCACGGCTACGCGTGCTATCAGTGGATGAAAGCCTTTGTTGCAGACTTTGACGCGCGCTTTGAATCCGTCGCGCAGACGATGGAAACGCTGCGCAGTTCCGCCGTCGCGGCAAAGCGCGCCACCTTTGCCCTGTCGGGCAAGATGGGCGAGGCCGACCTTGCCGCGCTGCGCGCGCTTCTGCCCGAGGGCGAGGCCGTGGAGGTCAACGCTTCGTGGAAGCATGAGACGCACGCGCGCGAGGCCATCGTCATCCCCGCCGGCATCTCCTATGCCATCATCGGCTCGAACCTCAACCGCTTCGGCTGCCGCTACAACGGTACCATGATTGCCCTGAGCCACCTTCTGACCTACCACTACCTCTGGAACGAGGTGCGCGTGCAGGGCGGCGCTTACGGCACCGGTTGCACCACGATGCTCAACGGCGACGTGTTCATGCACTCCTACCGCGACCCCGATGCGCAGCGCTCTCTGGGCGTTTACCGCCGCGCGGCGGACTTCCTGCGCAAGATGTGCGACGCGAACGAGAACATCGAGCAGATGCTCATCGGCGCCATCGCCCGCACGGAGCCGCTGCTCTCGGCCAATCAGGAAGCGGCCAACGCGGGCTCGAACTACCTGTGCGGCATCGGCTACGAAGACCTCTGCCGCATTCGCCGCGAGCTTCTCGGCACGAC
>CAZGOO010000091.1:0-4217 GCA_964527505.1 uncultured Oscillospiraceae bacterium
AGACTGATGAGGTGTAGCCCACGAAGTGGGCGTTATTTTAATTCCACCTCATCCGGTTTGCGGCAAGCGCAAACCACCTTCCCCTCAAGGGGAAGGCTTTGCGCGCTTCGCGCGGCGGGCGGACAGGGTCGTCCGCCCCTACGGGTGCGCGGGCGGATAATATCCGCCCCTACCGTTTGATATTTTCGGACCGTCGAGGACGCCGGTCCCTACAACATTGTACCGTATCGGCGGACCGTCGGGGACGCCGGTCCCTACAAGACCGGGCAAGCGTCCCTGCTTCAGGTTGCGATGCCTTTGAACTGCGTGTCGTAGAGCTTGCGGTAGACGCCGCCGAGGGCAAGAAGCTGCTCGTGCGTGCCGGTTTCGACCACGCGCCCCGCGTCAAGCACGACGATTTGGTCGGCGTCCTGAATGGTGGACAGGCGGTGGGCGATGATGATGGAGGTGCGGTTTTTCATCAGCTTGACCATCGCGTCCTGAATCTTTTTCTCGGTTCGGGTGTCTACGGAGCTCGTCGCCTCGTCGAGAATGAGGATCTTCGGCTCGGCGATGACCGCACGGGCGATGGTCAGAAGCTGGCGCTGCCCCTGCGAAAGATTCGTCGCGCCCTCGGTCAGCTCGGTCTTTTTGCCGTCTTTGAGCCGACGCAGGAAGCTCTCGCAGTTGGCAAAGCGCAGCGCCGCGTCGATCTGCTCGTCGGTCGCGTCCTCGCGGCCGTAGCGGATGTTGTTTTCAATCGTGTCGGCAAAGAGCACGGGGTCCTGCAAGACGATGGCAATCGCGCCGCGCAGCTCGCGCTTGGAAAGGCGGGTGATATCCTGCCCATCGACGCATATCGTGCCGGAGCTTGGGTCATAGAAGCGCAGAAGCAGGTTGACGATGGTCGTTTTGCCGCTGCCCGTCGCGCCGACGAGGGCGATTTTGTGCCCCGGCTCGGCGTGCATGGAAAAATCGCGCAGAACGGGCTTGCCCGCTTCGTAAGCAAAATCGACGTGCTCGAAGTCCAGTTCGCCGCGCACGGTTTCCGCATCGAACGCCTCTTTGCCGGAAAAATCCTCCGGCGCTTCGTCCAGAACGGAGAACACGCGCTCCGCGCCCGCAAGCGCGCTGATGAGCGAAGAATAGACCTGCGCGATTTCATTGAGCGGGCGGGTAAACTGCTTCGTGGTGGAAAGGAACATAATCACGACCGCCACGGTCAGAGGCTCGCCGCTCAGGGAGCCGGAAATCGTGCGGAAGAACGGGATCTTCGTCAGGTACAAAAGCGTCAGCGAGCCGACGATGCACACGAGGAAATAGCCCACATTGCCGATGAAATTCATCACAGGGCCCATCGCGCCGCCCATAATCTGCGCGCGGATGGCGGTTTTCGTGTAGGCTTCGCTCGCTTCGTCGAAATCGGCGATGGCGCGCGCTTCGCGGTTGTAGGCTTTGACGGTCTTGTAGCCCGTCACATTTTCCTCGGTGTGCGTGTTGAGCGTGCCGAGGATGGCCTGCTGCTTCGTAAAGAGCGGGCGCATATGCTTGCTCATAAATTTGGAAACGAGCAGCGTCAGCCCGAGCAGGATGAACGAAATGAGCGTCAGAAGCGGCGAGTAGTAAATCATGATGACAAGGCAGCCGACGACCATCAAAACGCCGGAAATGAGCGCGTTGAGCGACTGGGAAATCGCCTGCTGCACATTTTGCACGTCGTTGGTCATGCGCGACATCAAATCGCCGTGCGAGTGGCTGTCGGTGTAGCCGATGGGAAGGTACACGAGCCGCCCGAAAAGGTCGCGGCGCATTTTGCGCACGGTGTTCACCGCCAAAACGGCGCTCAGGCGCGAGGAGAAATATTGCAGCAGCGAGTAGAGCACATAGCTCATCGCCAGAAGCCCCAGCGCGCGGGTAAAGGCGGCGTAGTCGGGCTCAACGGTGAATTTCGCCTGCTCCACATCGTAGCTTCCGAGCGAGGCAATCACGTCTTTGACAAGGACGTTTGCCCAGAGGCTGAAGAGCGTGGAAACGACGACAAAAACGATCAGGCCGATGAGCAGCGGCTTTGAGTCTGCCAGATAGCCCATGAGCCGCGAGAGCGATTTTTTGAGATTCTTCGGCTTTTCCTGCTTGTGCGCGAAGCGTCCGCCGGGGCCTCCCGGGCCGTGCGGGCCGGGGCCTGCGGGGCGTGCGGGTTCCTTATTCGCCATCGATCGCCACCTCCTTCTTGAGCTGGGAATTGTAGATATCGCGGTAGACCGCGCTGGTTTGCATGAGGTTGTCGTGCGTGTCAAACGCGGAAATCGTGCCGCCTTCGAGTACCAAAATGCGGTCGGCGTGCTTGGCCGTGGCAATGCGCTGCGCGACGATGATTTTCGTCACATCGCCGAGGTGCGCGCGCATGGCCTCATGCAGCTTTGCCTCCGTCACAAGGTCGAGCGCGGAGGTGGAGTCGTCAAAGACGAGCACTTCCGGCTTTTGCAAAATGGCGCGGGCGATGGAAATGCGCTGGCGCTGGCCGCCGGAGAGCGACGCGCCCTTTTCCAAAACGGGTTCGTCGTAGCCGCCGGGTTTCGAGAGGATAAATTCCTCCGCCTGCGCGATTTGCGCGGCAAGGTGCACCTCTTCGTCGGTCGCGTCGGGGCGGCCGAACGCGATGTTTTCGCGCAGAGTGCCGGCGAAAAGCTCCGCTTTTTGCAGGCAGACGGCGATTTTCGTGCGCAAATCTTTCTTTTTGTAATCGCGCACGTCCGCGCCGTCGAGCGAAACCGTTCCCTCGGTCGCGTCGAAGAAGCGGATGAGAAGATTGACCAAGGTGGACTTGCCGCAGCCGGTCGAGCCGACGACGGCAATGGTTTCGCCTTGACGGATGGTGAAGTTCAAGCCTTGCAGCACGGGCTGCTTCGCATCGGGATAGGAAAAGCCGACGTTTTCAAAGCGCAATGTGCCGCGCTCGGTGAGCGTCGAAACATCGAGCGTGCCGTCTTCCAGTTCGGGCGGGCAGTCGAGAATTTCGTTGATGCGCTTGGCCGAGGCCCACGCCTGTCCGAGCATGGTAAACATCATGCCGAGCATGATGACGGACATACAGATCATCGTGATGTAGGTAATCGCCTGCGAGATCTGGCCGACCATGAGCATTTCGCCCGAGGCGTTTGTAAAATAGGAGAAGATGGACGAGCCGCCGATGTAGTAGATGGCGATCGTGCCGCCGTAGATGATGAGCTGCAAGACGGGGTTGATGAGCGCGGCGGTTTTCTGCACGCCGAGCAGCGTATCGGCATAGGCGTCGTTCACGCCGCCGAAGCGCTTGTCCTCATACGGCTCGCGCGAAAACGCCTTGACCACACGCGCGCCCGTCACGTTTTCCAAAACGACCTGATTCACCCGGTCGAGCCGCTTTTGCACGACGGAAAAGACGGGGAAAATTTTCTTGACGAAAAGAAGAAGCAGTATCACTTCCAGCGGCAAAACCACCGCCAGAACGCCCACGAGCTTCGGGCTGATGGAAAGCGTAAACACGATGCCCAGAACGAAGAAGCTCGCCGAGCGCACAAGGCCGCGGATGCAGGAGGCAAAGGCGTTTTGCACGGCGGTCACGTCGTTCGTCACGCGCGTGACGAGTGAGCCCGTGCGGAAATCGTCCGCCTGATGCAGCGAGAGCGTCATAATGCGGCGAAACACCGCCTTGCGCAGATCGTTTCCGAAGCGGAAGCTGGCAAGGTTTGCAAACACGTTCGACAAAAAGCCGCCCGTGATGCCCGCGACGAGCACACCGATCATAATCGCGCCGTAGCGCACCACGTTTTCCAGATTCCCCGCCTGCACGCCGTAGTCCACCATTTTCTGCATATATTGCGACAGAACCATGTCCATCGCAACCTCGAGAATCATAAACAGCGGCGCAAGCAGCGCAAAGAACCAGTATTTTTTCATGTAACGGAAGAGTTTGGTCATTTCCTGCGCAGAGCCTCCATGGTTTCAATCAGTTTGTCGAGCATTCCGCGCAGCGCGCGCAGCTCCTGTGTGCCGAGCGTGTGCTCGAGCAGTTCGTTCGTCTCGGCGAAAAAGCCGCCGATCTCTTCGGCCTTGGCCTGTCCGGCTTCGGTCAGGCTGAGATAGACCTTGCGGCCGTCGCATTCGCAGCGCTCGCGCCGGAGATAGCCGTCGCGCTCCATCTCCGCAAGCGTCACGGAAACGGTGGGGGCTTTGAGCCCCATGCAGTCGCAGATGTC
>CAZGOO010000092.1:0-4199 GCA_964527505.1 uncultured Oscillospiraceae bacterium
GGAAAACTTCTGCCCGCGCGGCAGGAAAACGGAGGATTCGCTATGGAACACGGCTGTGTGCAGGTTTACTACGGCGACGGCAAGGGCAAAACGACGGCGGCAATGGGGCTGGCCGTGCGCGCCGTTGGGCACGGGATGAAAGTGCTGATTTATCAGTTTCTCAAAGAGCCGACCTCGGGCGAGGTCGCGGTTTTGCGGGCGCTGCCCAATGTGGAATATATCCCGAATGAGGGGAAAATTCCCTTCCTTTTCAACCTCACCGAGGAGCAAAAGCAGTATTATAAGAACAAATGGAACGCGATTTTCCGCGAGATCTGCGAAAAAGTCCGCTCGGGCGCTTACGATATGGTGCTCCTCGACGAGGTCATCGACGCGATGAATTTGGAGCTGATTGAAAAATCGGAGCTCTTTGACCTGATGGAGCACAAGCCCGAATCGACGGAGCTGGTGCTCACGGGGCATCAGTACGCCGAGCCGCTCGACGAGCTCTTCGCGCGGGCGGATTATGTGACGAAATGCGTGAAAGAAAAGCATCCGTTCGACCGCGGACAGATCGCCCGCGTCGGGATCGAAAAATAGGAGGCTGTATGAATATTCAAAACAAAGCCGTCGCCGGTACGCTCGAATCGAGCGACGCATTCGTGACCGTCGAACCGGCGGACACGCTTGAAATCGAGCTGCAATCGGTCGTCAGCCGTCAATACGGCGCGGCCATCCGCGCCGCCGTCGGGCAGGTCGTCGAGGAGCTCGGCGTAAAGACGGGGCGCATCTCGGTCAACGACCGCGGCGCTCTGGACTGCGTGATTCGCGCGCGGGTCGAGACGGCGCTGCGCCGCGCAGGAGGCGAAGTATGAGAAGATCGATGCTCTTTATTCCGGGAAACACCCCGAACCTTTTGATGAATGCCGACATTCTCGGCGCGGACGCGGTCATCCTCGACTTGGAGGATGCCGTTTCCCCCGCCGAAAAGGACGCGGCGCGCATTCTGGTGCGAAACGCCCTGCAAACGCTCGGCTACCGCGCCGTGGAAGTGATCGTGCGCATCAACCCCACGGAGACGGACTTCTGGAAGCGCGACCTTGAAGCGCTCATCCCGCTGCGCCCGTCGATGATTATGCCCACGAAGGTCGGCTCGCCCGAGACGGTGCGCGAAGTGTCTTCTTACATTGCGGAATTGGAGGAAAAAGCGGGGCTTGCGCGCGGAACGGTGCGCCTGATTCCGCTCATTGAGACGGCGCTCGGCGTGGAAAACGCCTATGCCATCGCCTCGGCGGACGAGCGCGTGGCGGCCATCTTCCTCGGCGGCGAGGACTTGACGGCCGATTTGCAGTGCAAGCGCACGAAAGAGGGCCGCGAAATTTTCTACGCGCGCAGCCGCATGGTGCTCGCCGCGCGCGCGGCGGGAGTTGAGGTTTACGACACGCCCTTTACCGACGTAAACGACCTTGAGGGCTGCCGCGCCGATGCGCAGCTTGCCAAGAGCCTCGGCTTCACGGGCAAAGCCTCCATCTCCCCGCGCCATGTGGAAACCATCAACGAAGTTTTCACCCCCACGCAGGCGGAGATCGACTACGCCCACGAGGTGATGGAGACGATTGAAGAGGCGAAGCGGCAGGGCAAGGGCGTTGTGTCGCTGCGCGGAAAAATGATCGATGCGCCGATCGTCGCGCGCGCGCGACAGGTGCTCGAAATCGAAAAAGCGCTCTTGGGAGGTTCCGATGAATAAACTTGCAAAGTCTCTGCGCGAAGCGGTGGAGCGCTCGGGGCTCAAAAGCGGCATGACCGTCTCTTTCCACCACCACCTGCGCAACGGCGACTTCGTTTTGAACATGGTGCTCGAAACGATTGCCGAAATGGGCATTCGCGACCTGACGGTCAATGCCAGCTCGATTTTCGATGTTCACGCGCCCATTCTGGAGCACATCCGCAAGGGCGTCGTGCGCAAAATCGAGTGCAACTACATGGGCGGCGTGGTCGGCAAGGCCGTCAGCGAGGGCATTTTGGACGAGCCTGTGATTTTCCGCACCCACGGCGGCCGCCCCTCCGACTTGGAAAAGGGCACCGCGCACATTGACGTTGCCTTTATCGCCGCGCCCTGCGCCGACCCCATGGGCAACTGCACGGGCAAAATCGGCCCCTCCGCCTGCGGCTCGATGGGCTACGCCTTTGCCGACGCGATGAACGCCGACCACACGGTCGTTATCACCGATGATTTGCGCCCGTATCCCCTCGTCGGCTTCTCCATTCCCGAAATTTATATTGACCAAGTCGTCGCGGTCGAGCGCATCGGCGACCCTGCGGGCATCGTTTCGGGCACCACGCGCATCACGCGCGACCCCGTCGGGCTGAAAATGGCCGACCTTGCGGTCAAGGTCATCGAGCACTCGGGACTTTTGAAAGACGGCTTCTCGTTCCAGTCCGGCGCGGGCGGCGCGACGCTCGCGGCCACGAAGTTCTTACAGGAAAAAATGCTCGCGCGCGGCATTCGCGGCAGCTTCGGCATGGGCGGCATCACCGCCTGCATGGTCGAAATGCTGCAAAAGGGCTGCTTTGAGGCGCTGCTCGATGTGCAGTGCTTCGACCTCGACGCCGTGGCTTCCCTGCGCGACGACGCGCGCCATCTGGAAGTTTCCGCCACGCAGTACGCCGGCGTCAGCGGCCGCAGCGCGGGCGTGGACAATTTGGATGTGGTGCTGCTCGGCGCGACCCAGGTGGACACCGGCTTTAACGTGAATGTTCACACCGATTCCAACGGCTATATCATGGGCGGCTCCGGCGGCCACAGCGACACCGCCGCCGGCTCGAAGCTGGCCATCATCATCGCGCCCTTGACGCGCGCGCGTCTGCCGCTGGTCGTCGAGCGCTGCATCTGCACCTCCACCCCGGGCAATACCGTTGACGTGGTCGTCACGCAGCGCGGCATCGCCGTCAACACCCTCTATGGCAAAAACGCGGAACTTAAAAAGCGTTTGCTTGACGCGCGCCTGCCCGTTTGCGACATTTCCGAGCTCAAAGCCCGCGCCGAGGCGCTTTCGGGCGTTCCGCAGCAGGCGGAGCTGACCGACCGCGTGGTCGCAAACGTGCTCTACCGCGACGGGACGCTCCTTGACCGCATCTACGCGGTGAAAAAATGAGCGGCTACGCGCTCTTTGAGCAGTGCGGCGCGCCCTTTTCGGGGCGCCGCCGCGCCGCCGTGGAGGAATTTCTGCGGCAAAACGGGCTGGATTACGACGAGGCGATTGAATACACCGTCAATCTGGTCGATGAATCGGGCAAAATCGCCGCCACGGGCTCCTTGCGGGCGAATGTTTTGCAGTGCATCGCCACAGACCCCGCCTATCGCGGCGAGGGGCTGACCGCGCGCATCGTCACGCTTTTGCAGGCGCGCGCCTTTGCCGAGGGGCGGCGGCACCTCTTTCTCTTCACCAAGCCGCAAAATCGCGCGCAGTTTGAGGGCGTCGGCTTCTATCCCATCACCGAAACGCCGCAAATTTTACTTTTGGAAAATGAAGAGGGCGGCATTCGCCGCTTCCTTTCCGCGTTGACGCGCCCCAAAAGCGCCGCTTCGGTCGGCGCGATCGTGGCCAACTGCGACCCCTTTACCCTCGGCCATCGCAGCCTCATCGAGCGCGCGGCGGCGCAGTGCGACGCGCTGCACCTGTTTCTGCTTTCGGAAGATTGCGGAATGTTCAGCGCCTCGGAGCGCTTCGAGCTGGCGCGGCGCGGCACGCAGGATTTGGAAAATGTCTATCTGCACCCGACTTCGGACTATCTCATCTCCGCCGCGACTTTCCCCACCTATTTCCACAAGGACAAGGCGCGCGCGGGCGAGGCCAACTGCGCGCTGGATGTTCAAATTTTCGGGGAATATTTCGTCCCTGAGCTGAAAATCGCCCGCCGTTTTGTCGGGCAGGAGCCTTTTTGCCCCGTCACGGCGGCCTACAATGACGCGCTTGCGCGGCTGCTTCCGCGCTACGGCGCGCAGGTGTCAGTCTTGCCGCGCTTGGCACAAAACGGCGTGGCCGTGAGCGCCACGCAGGTGCGCGCAGCGTGGCAGAAGCGCGACTTCGCGGCGCTTTCCGCGCTTGTCCCGCAAACCACGCTGGACTTCCTCCGCAAAAAAGCTGCGCGGGCAGACGGGTAACTTGCCTCTCCCTCTGGGAGAGGTGGCTCGGAGCGCAGCGACGAGACGGAGAGGG
>CAZGOO010000093.1:0-4167 GCA_964527505.1 uncultured Oscillospiraceae bacterium
GAGATGTATCAGCTCAGGCGGATGCCCGGTTCCATCGACGCGGGCGGGCGCCATTCGATGCCGTATTCCTTGAGAAACTCGCGCTTGACCTTCCATTTTTCAAAGGGGAAGAGCCCCTTGCTGCTCGCTTCTTCCACGCGACGATCGACCTCGTCGATGACCATGCAGTATTCCTGCGTCAGTTCCACCGGGTCGTGGCGCAGGTCGATGGCGCTGAGCGCGGCGGCCTCCTCCTCGGCAATCGTCTCCGGCGGCAGGAATTCCTCTGCCAGCGCGTGCAGATCTTCGCAGGCGTCTTTGCGGTGGTAGTTTCTTGCGCGCAGGGCGAGATAGTAGTCCTGCTCGAGCGGCGCGCCGTCGGGGGTGTGGCGGCCGTAGAGCACAAGAAGCAGACGATACCATTTGTTGCATTCGGCAATGCGCCAGAGCGCTTCGTAGTTCTGCGCCAAGTAGCGGACGATGTGAATGACGGTTTCCAAATCTTCTTCGCACGGTTCTTCCGGTACATAGTCGGCAAGCGCCCGAAGCAGCGGGATGTCCCGATAGGTCGGCGCGGCGTTCGTGTGCGGTTTGCGGGATTCGATTTCGTCGATCAGGGCGCGAATACGCGCGATTTGTGCTTGCGTGTAACCCATAGCTTACCTCCGTTTTCTTATGACAGTTGAATGTTTATTTGCTATTATATCATAATAATACAAATTGCGCAAGCGCTTTTTGCTTTTTGCGAAAATTTTTTCGTTTTACAAGGCACGACCGTTTCTCCCTTGACGCAGAGAGGAAAATGTTTTATAATTCCCGGAGAAAGAAGGGGAATTTGCAATGACAAAACTGCTTTTGCGTTTGTTTGTGAAAGACGCGGAAAAAACCGACGAACCCGATGTGCGCGCCTCCTACGGCCGACTGGCGGGAATCGTCGGAATCGTGTGCAACGTGCTGCTCTTTGCGGGCAAACTTCTTGCGGGGCTGCTTTCGGCTTCCGTTGCCATCATGGCAGACGCGGTCAACAGCCTCTCCGATGCGGCAAGCTCGCTCGTGACGCTGCTCGGTTTCCGCTTGGCGGGGCGCCCCGCCGATGAGGAGCACCCCTACGGCCACGCGCGCATCGAATACATCGCGGGGCTGGTCGTCGCGGCGATGATTCTGCTCATCGGCTTCGAGCTGGGAAAAAGCTCGCTCGAAAAAATCATTTCGCCCGAAGCGGTCAATTTTTCGTGGCTGACGGCGGGAATTTTGCTGGCCTCCGTCGCACTCAAGCTCTGGCTGTCGTTCTTCACGGGCAGCCTCGGCAAGCGCATCGATTCAGGCACGCTCGCGGCCACGGCGGCCGACAGCCGAAACGATGTCATTTCCACCTTGGCGGTGCTGCTCGGCGGCGCGCTCGGGCAGATTTTCTCCCTGCCGCTTGACGGCTACTTGGGGCTTGCCGTGGCGGCGTTCATCCTCTACTCCGGCTACGGCATCGCGCGCGATACCGTCAGTCCTCTGCTCGGCAGAAGCCCCGACGAAGCGCTCGTTTCGCAAATCAGCGCGCTCATTTTGCGCGACAGGCGCGTGCTCGGAATGCACGACTTAATGGTGCATGACTACGGCCCGGGGCAGTGCTTCGCCTCGGCGCACGCCGAGCTCGACGCGGGGGCAAATGTGCTGGAGTGCCACGAACTGCTCGACTCTATCGAGCGCGAGGCGGTGGAAAAGCTCCGCGTGCATCTGGTGCTGCACTACGACCCCGTCGTGACGGATGACCCCGAGCTCAACGCCCTGCGCAAAACCGTCCGCGAAACGCTTGCGGGCATGGACGAAGCACTCACCGCGCACGATTTTCGCATGGTGCGCGGAGGACAATCGAGCAATCTGATTTTCGACGTGCTCGTGCCCTTTGCGTGGCAGGGCAGGCAGGCGGAGATTCGGCAGGCCGTCGAAGCGAAGATCGGCGCGCATTATCGCGCGGTCATCACCTTCGATGCGCCTTACAGCCATGAAGCGCACGGAACAAAAGCATGAAATTTTTGTATCGAATCGACGCGCACTCTTTACATTATTCAAAAAGTCGTGTTATAATATAGGAAAAACGCAGCCACGCTGCACCCCTTGGGAGAACGAATATGGGACTGTTTTCTAAAATTTTCGGAACGCGCTCCGAGCGCGAAGTAAAAAAACTGACGGCGGATGTCGATCGCATCGAGGCGCTCGCGGGCGAGATGAAAGCGCTCTCGGACGACGCGCTGCGTGCAAAGACGGACGAATTTCGCGCGCGCTATCAGGGCGGCGAGTCGCTCGACGCGCTGCTTCCCGAAGCCTTTGCCGTCTGCCGCGAGGCGGCCGACCGCGTTCTGGGAATGCGGCCGTATCGCGTGCAGCTCATCGGCGGCATCGTTTTGCATCAGGGGCGCATCGCCGAGATGAAAACCGGCGAAGGCAAGACCTTGGTTGCCGTGCTTCCGTCCTACTTAAACGCGCTGACGGGCAGGGGCGTTCACATCGTCACCGTCATCGACTACCTTGCCAAGCGCGACGCGGAGTGGATGGGAAAAGTGCATCGCTTCCTCGGCTTGAGCGTCGGCCTCATCGTCCACGACCTCGATCCCGAGCAGCGCCGCGAGGCTTACGCCGCCGACATCACCTACTGCACGAATAACGAGCTGGGCTTCGACTATCTGCGCGACAATATGGCGCTTTACAGCAGCGAAATGGTGCAGCGCGGGCACAACTTCGTCATCGTGGACGAAGTGGACTCCATCCTCATCGACGAAGCGCGCACGCCGCTCATCATCTCCGGCAAGGGTGAAGAATCGACGCAGCTTTATACCTTGGCCGACCGACTGGTCGCGGGTCTGCGCAAAAAAGTCTTTGCTTCCACGGACGAAAAAGAGGAGATCGACAGCGCGGATTTCGACTACTATGTCGAAGAAAAGTCCCGCACGGCGTCTTTGACTGCCTCGGGCATCGAAAAAGCGGAAAAATTCTTCAATATCGAAAACCTTTCCGATGTGGAAAACACCACCATCATGCACCACATCGATATTGCCATGCGCGCGCGCGGCGTGATGAAGCGCGACGTAGACTATGTGGTCAAAGACGGGCAGGTCATCATCGTCGATGAATTTACCGGCCGACTGATGTACGGACGGCGCTACAACGACGGCCTGCATCAGGCCATCGAGGCCAAAGAGGGCGTGCGCGTCGAAAGCGAAAGCAAGACCTTGGCCACCATCACGTTCCAGAACCTCTTCCGTATGTATCGCAAGCTCTCCGGCATGACCGGCACCGCCCTGACGGAAGAGGCGGAATTTAACGGCATCTACGGGCTGGACATCGTGGAAATTCCCACGAACAAGCCGCTCATCCGCATCGACCACCACGACCTCATCTATAAAACCGAGGCGGCGAAGTTCCGCGCGGTCATCGAGCAGATCAAGCTCTGCCGCGAAAAGGGGCAGCCGGTGCTCGTGGGCACGGTTTCGGTGGAAAAGTCCGAGATTCTGTCCAAAATGCTCAGGCGCGAGGGCGTGGCGCACAATGTGCTCAACGCCAAGTACCATGAAAAAGAAGCCGAGATCATCGCGCAGGCGGGCAAATTCGGCGCCGTCACCATCTCCACGAATATGGCAGGCCGCGGCACGGACATCATGCTCGGCGGCAACGCCGAATTTTTGGCGCTGAGCGATTTGCGCAAGCGCGGTACGGAAGATGCGCTTCTGGCCGAGGCCAATTCCCACGCCGAGTCGGACGACCCCGCCGTTTTGGAGATCCGCGCGGAGTATGCGCGGCTTTTGGAAAAGCACAAGGAAGAGATCGCCGAGGAAGCGGCGCGCGTGCGCGCGGCGGGCGGCCTGTTCATCATCGGCACCGAGCGCCACGAATCGCGCCGTATCTACAATCAGCTTCGCGGCCGCGCGGGCCGTCAGGGCGACCCGGGCGAATCGCGCTTCTACCTCTCGCTTGAAGACGACGTGATGCGCCTGTTCGGCTCGGAGCGCGTGATGAGCCTGATGGATTCCTTGCAGGTCGATGAGGATATGCCCATCGATGCGAAAATCCTCTCCGGCGCAATTGAAAATGCGCAGCGCAGCATCGAAAGCCGCAACTTCCAAGCCCGTAAAAACGTTCTGGAATACGACGACGTGATGAACACGCAGCGCAAGGTCATCTATGAGCAGCGCCGCAAGG
>CAZGOO010000094.1:0-4108 GCA_964527505.1 uncultured Oscillospiraceae bacterium
GCGCGTCCACGTGCGGCTTTACCTCCTGCCTCCTGCAAATCGGCGCAGCAAAGGTCTTCGCCATCGACGTCGGCTACGGCCAGCTTGCGTGGTCCGTCCGCACCGACCCGCGCGTGGTGTGCATGGAGCGCACGAACATCCGCTATGTCACGCCCGAGCAGCTCGGAGAGCCCTTAGACCTTTCGGTCATCGATGTGTCGTTTATCTCGCTTCGCATCGTGCTTCCCGCCATACGCGCGCTGCTCAAGCCCACGGGGCAGGTGGTCTGCCTTATTAAGCCGCAGTTTGAAGCGGGCAAGGAGAAAGTGGGCAAAAAGGGCGTCGTGCGCGACCCGAAAGTCCATGAGGAAGTGCTCGAAAACTTCCTCAAGCTCGCGCGCGAACTGGAGCTGACCGTTTTGAATCTGACCTTTTCTCCGGTTCGCGGGCCGGAAGGGAATATTGAATTTCTGGGCCATCTGTCGATGCGGCCGGAGGGCGCGATCGAGCCCGATGTCGCGGCGCTGGTCGCCCGGGCACATGAATCGTTATGAAAAAAATCGTCATGACACCGAATCCCTATCGGGATCGAAATTTCAAATATGCGAACCTCGCCGCGAAAATTCTGCTCGAATGCGGCATCGAGACGCGCACCTGCCTCGCCTTTGACGTGGACAAGAGCTTCGACCTGCCGGAAGATGTGCCCTTGAGCGACCTGACCGCGGAGCTGAAAGACGCGGATATGCTCCTGTGCTTCGGCGGCGACGGCACGATTTTGCACGCATCGAAGGCGGCCATGCACGCGGGCATCCCCATTTTGGGGGTCAACATCGGCACGATGGGCTTCATGGCGGAGCTCGAAAGCGCCGACTTAAAGGAGCTTCGCCGCCTCGCCACGGGCGAATACACCACCGAGCGGCGCATGATGCTCCACGCGCGCGTCGAGCGCGACGGGCAGATTCTGCTCGACGACGACGCGCTCAACGACGCCGTTTTGACCAAGGGCGCGGTCGCGCGGGTCATCGGCCTTGAGGTGCGCTGCGACGGCGTGGAGATGATGTCCTTCTCCGGCGACGGCCTGATTATCGCCACGCCCACCGGCTCGACGGCCTATTCCATGTCCGCAGGCGGGCCGATCGTCGAGCCGACGGCGCAAAATCTTGTGATTACGCCCATCTGCGCGCACAATATGGTCACGCGCCCGATGGTCACTTCGCCCAATCGCGTCATCTCCGTGGAGATCGGCCGCGTCGGCCGAAAAAACGCCTTCCTTTCGCTCGACGGCGGGCGCGCGCTGCGCCTCAACGCGGGCGACCGCGTGACCGTCACCCGCTCGGAGCACACCATGCAGCTCATTCGTCTGCACAACCGCAGCTTTTTTGAGATTGTCAACACCAAAATGAGATAAGGGGGAACCACCATGAAATCCAACCGCCAGAAGAAAATTCTCGAATTGATCGCCGAAAAACCCATCGAAACGCAGGAGCAGCTTCTCAAGGAGCTCAACGAATGCGGATTCCGCAGCACGCAGGCTACGGTTTCGAGGGACATTAAGGAGCTGCGCATCATCAAATCGCTCGACGGGCTCGGGGGCTACCGCTATACCATCCCGCACGTCAAGGAGAACGAAAAATTCGACGCGCGCTTCCGCGTAATTTTCCGCGAATGCGTCACCAGCATCGAAGCGGCGCAAAACCTCATCGTCATTAAGACCATGCCCGGCCTCGGCGCGGCCGCAGGCGCGAACATCGACGCGCTGCACATCCCCTCCGTCCTCGGCTCGCTCTCCGGTGACGACACGACGCTCGTCATTATGCGCGACGCCGACGCGGCGACCGATTTCTGCGCGGAAATCCGCAAAATGCTCGAGTAAAAGGGGAGAACCGGTGTGCTTCGTCTGCTTCATATTGAAAATATCGCGGTCATCGAGCAGGCGGATATCCTGTTTGAACGGGGCTTCAATGTTCTGACGGGCGAGACGGGCGCGGGCAAATCCATCGTCATCGACGCCATCTCCGCCATTTTGGGCGAGCGCGCCTACCGCGATATGATTCGCACCGGCGCAGACCGCGCGGTCGTTCGCGCCATGTTCGACGAGGTGCCGAAGCTCGAGTGGTTTGCCGAAAACGATGTGCCCTATGAAGCCGAACTGGTCATTCGCCGCGAAATTCTTGCAGACGGGCGGAACCTTTGCCGCGTCAACGGCGAGGCCGTCTCCGTCGGCGTTTTGCGAAAGCTCGGCCTGAAGCTCATCAACATCCACGGCCAGCACGACTCGGCGACTTTGTTCGACGAAGAATATCATTTGGATTACCTCGATGTGTTCGCGCAGGACGAGGCGCTTCTTGCCGCTTACGGCGAAGCCTTCGGCGAAGTGCGCGCGCTTCGCGCGCAGATCGAGCGGCTCGACCTCGACGAGGGCGAAAAGCTCCGCCGCGCGGAGACCTTAAAATACCAGATCGAAGAAATTTCCAAGGCGCGTCTGCGCTCCGGCGAGGATACGGAGCTCGAAGCGCGCCGAAAATTGGCGCAAAACGCGGAAAAGCTGGCAGACGCGCTTTCCGACGCGAGCGCCTGTCTCGACGGGACTTCGGAATCCGACGGCGCGGCGGTGCTCATGGCGCAGGCCGAGCGGGCGCTTTCGCGCCTGAGCCGCATTGACGATTCCTTTGCGCCCCTGCACGAGACGGTGACGGACTTAATGTATCAGGTGCGCGACTGCGCCGAGCAGGTGAGCGCGCGCAGCTCGGAACTGTCCTTCAGCGAGGCCGAGCTTGACGCCATCGAGCAGCGGCTCGACACGATTCACCGCCTGCGGCGAAAATACGGCGTCACCTGCGACGACATTCTGGCCTATCGCGACAAAGCGCAACAAGAGCTCGACGAAATCGAGCTTTCCGACGATGCGCTCGAGCGCCTGAGAAAAAAGCTCGCCGTTGCGACCGAGCGCGCGAAAAGCGCCGCAGCCGATTTAAGAAATGCGCGCAAAGCGGCCGCCGAGCGGCTGACGCAGCGCGTTTTGCGGGAGCTTGCCGACCTCGATATGAAAAAAGTGCGCTTTTCCTGCGAATTTTCCGAGACGGAGCTTTCGCCCAAGGGCGCGGATGCGGTGGCGTTCTATCTCTCTGCCAACGCGGGCGAGGCGCTCAAGCCTTTGAGCAAGGTCGCCTCCGGCGGCGAGCTGGCGCGCATCATGCTGGCGCTCAAAAATGTGCTGGCCGAGCGCGACGGCGTGCCGACGCTTATTTTCGACGAGGTCGATACGGGCGTTTCCGGTCGCGCGGCGCAGCGTGTGGCGGAAAAACTTCGGCAGATTGCAAAATGCAAGCAGGTTTTGTGCGTGACGCACCTGCCGCAGCTTGCCGCGCTGGCAAGCACGCATTTTCTCATCGCCAAGCAGGAGCATGATGGCAGAACCTTTACGAGCGTCACGCCGCTTGACTTTGACGGCCGCAGGCAGGAGCTTGCCCGCATCATCGGCGGCGCGCAGATTTCCGAAGCGACGCTCGCGGCGGCGGCGCAGATGCTCGGCGGTGCCGATGAAACCACTTCAGGAGAAAGAAGAGAAACAACATGAAACTCTACGACGAACTCGTCGCCCGCGGCCTGATTGCGCAGGTGACGAATGAAGAAGAAATTCGCGAAATGATCGATAACGGCAAAGCCACTTTCTACATCGGCTTCGACTGCACCGCCGACAGCCTCACGGCGGGTCATTTCGTTACCCTTACCTTGATGAAACGCCTGCAAATGGCGGGCAACAAGCCCATCGCCCTCATCGGCGGCGGCACGACCATGATCGGCGACCCCTCCGGCCGCACGGATATGCGCAAAATGCTCACCCGCGAGGACATCGAGCACAACGCCGAGTGCTTCAAAAAGCAGATGGAGAAATTCATCGAATTCGGCGAAGGCAAGGCGACGATGGTCAACAACGCCGACTGGCTGCTGAATTTGAACTATGTCGAATTGCTGCGCGAAGTGGGCGCGTGCTTCTCGGTCAATAATATGCTGCGCGCCGAGTGCTACAAGCAGCGCATGGAGCGCGGGCTGAGCTTCCTCGAATTTAACTATATGATTATGCAGTCCTATGACTTCTACTACCTCTATCAGCACTACGGCTGCAATA
>CAZGOO010000095.1:0-4096 GCA_964527505.1 uncultured Oscillospiraceae bacterium
GTGAGGAAAGCGTATGAAAAAGAAGCGAGTTTCGGGAAAAACCCGCGCGATTTTGACGGTTGCGGTCGTTTTGGCCGCTTTGACCGCGATTTTGACGGCGCTTTTCGGCACCACCTGGGGGCAAAGCGCCATGCAGACGGTGATCACCCCTCTGCGCAGCGGCGTGAGCGCCATCACGCGGCAAGTTGAGCGCTACTACAACTACATCTTCAAGTATGAATCGCTCGAATCGCGCAACGAATATTTGGAAAAGCGCGTAGCCGAGCTTGAAAACGAAGTGCGCAGCGCCGATAGCCTCCAGCGCGAAATAGAGCGCCTGCGCACGCTTTTGGAGCTGCAAGAGGAGCATGAGGACTATTCCTTTACCGCAGCCTATGTCGTTTCGTGGGACTCTTCCGAATGGAAGCGCAGCTTTACCATCGGAAAAGGCGAAAACTCCGGCTTGAAAGTGGGCATGGTTGCCGTGACCGAATACGGCCAGGTGCTCGGGCTCATCACCGAAGTCGGCTCCAACTGGGCCACTGTAACCACGATTCTCGCCTCGTCCCTGGAAATCAGCGCCTGCATCTCCTCGACGGGGCACACGGGTGTGGTGCGCGGCACTTACGGCGCAGACACCGCCGCGAGCCTGCGCATGAACTATATCGCCACCGAGGCGGTCTTGCGCAACAATGACCAGGTGGTCACCGTCGGCTCGACGGTCTACCCGCGTGATTTGATCATCGGCTATGTCCGCGACGCGGGCATCGACGAGACGGGCGTGGCAAAATACGCCGTTTTGGAGCCTGCGGCAGATTTCGACCATTTGGAACAAGTGTTTATTATCACCGACTACACCGTCGGCTAAGGCGGGAGGGAAGCGGACTTTGCTGGATAAGCTCTATATCACCCCGCGCCAGTGGCTGCGCATTTTGCGCAGAACGCTCTATGCGCTGGTGTTTCTTCTGGCAGTTTTGTTGCAGACGACAATTTTCGGAAATCGCACGATTTTCGGCCTGCGGCCGGACTTCGTCTCGGTGGTTATTGCCTGCGTGTGCCTGCGCGAGGGGTCGGAGCGCGGAGGACTTTTCGCGCTTTTGGCATCTTTTGCGTGGTACTTAACGGGCGCAGACCAAGGCAGCGTCTGTATTGCCGTTTTGACCCTGGTGCCCGTCTTGGGCTGCATTGCCGCCGAATCGTGGTTTAATCGCCGCTTTCTGCCCTGCTTTGCCGTGACGATTTTGACGGTTTTTGCCCGCCAGAGCGTCATGTTCCTACTCAAATATTTCTTTGACGGCCTGCCCGGAACACTTTTTGCCGCACACGTTTTGCCGTGCGTTTTGGCCTCGGCTGCGGTGCAGCCGCTGGTCTATGTGCTTGTGCGCGCCGTTTCGCGAATCGGAGATGCTTATGAACCCGCATAGATTTACCGTGCGCCTTACGGCGCTCATCGTTGCTTTGACCCTAATCATCGGCGCGTTTGTCGTTGTTTTGCACAATGTACAAATCACGCAGGGCGCGCAGCAGTCCGCCGCGCCCAATACCTTCACCTACTATACGCGCGTAAAGGCCGCGCGCGGCAACATTTACGACCGCAACGGCAAGCTCATCGCCGGAAACCGTGCGTCGTATGATGTGACATTGGTCAACGATGTTTTTTTCTCCGTCGGCTCGCCGAATGAAAATCTGCGCCGCATCGTCAACCTCTGCGACGAGCTCGGCCTGGAATATGCCGACCATTTCCCCGTGACCATGGAAAAGCCTTACACCTACACCACCGACGAATATTCCTCCACATGGAATTCCTATTTCCGTGCCTTTTTGAACTACCTCGGCTGGGACAGCGACATTTCCGCCGCGCAGCTTGTGCGCAATCTGCGCACACGTTACCGCCTGTCCGATGAGTGGACGGAGGAGGAAATCCGTAAGGTCATCTCCCTGCGCTATGAGCTGGATTTGCGCAGATGTACTTCGCTTTCGACCTATGTGCTTCTGGCCGATGCCGATACCGAGGTGCTTGCCGCGCTGACGGAGCTGAATATCCCCGGCTTGGATGTGGTGGCAAGTTCGGTGCGCGAATATTACTACGACGGCCTTGCCTCGCACATTCTCGGCCGCACGGGCGCAATTTCCGCAAGCGATGCCGACTACTATAAAGAGCTCGGTTATTCGCTCGACGCAACGGTGGGCGTGTTCGGCCTGGAAAAGGCGCTCGAAAGCGAACTGCACGGCACGGACGGCCTGCGCGTGACCACCGTTGCCTCCGACGGCAAGGTACTTTCGGAATACTACAAGACTTCGCCCGCGGCGGGGAACAATGTGGAGCTGACCATCGACATCGACATTCAGCGCGTCGCGGAACAGGCTTTGGCAAGCTATATTGAGAATCTGCGCGAAAACGGCGTTAACGGCACCGGTGCCGGCAAAGACGTTGAGGGTGGCTCGGTCATCGTGATGAAAGTGGATACGGGCGAGATTCTCGCCTGCGCGAGCTACCCGACCTTCTCCCTCTCGGATTATTATTCCGACTATGCGTCCTTGCTCGAAGCGCCGAACAATCCGCTCATCAACCGCGCGCTTCAGGCGCTTTACCCGCCCGGCTCGGTGTTCAAAATGACCACAGCGATCGCGGGCATCGACAATGAGATCATCTATCCCGAATACAAAATTCTCGATGAGGGTATCTACCGCCGCTACGAATCGAGCGGCTACACGCCCGCGTGTATGTACTACACCTCCAAGCATTTGACGCACGGTTCGATCAACGTGATGCGCGCGCTTGCCGTTTCGTGTAACTACTATTTCTACGAAGTCGGTTACATGACGGGCATCGACAAAATCGACGCCGTTGCCGAATCGCTCGGCCTCGGTGTGAAAACGGGTGTGGAACTGAACGAAGCGACCGGGTATCGGGCAAACCCCGAAACGAAAAAGCTCCTCTACTCCGACCCGTCCACCAACGGCTGGTACGGCGGCGATACCATCGCGGCGGCCATCGGCCAGTCCGAGCACCGCTACACGCCCATTCAGATGTGCTCCTACCTGTGCACGCTGGTCAATCAGGGCACGCGCTACCGCGCAACTTTCGTGCGGCGGGTGCTCTCTTCGGACTATCAGCAGCTTCTTTACCGCACGGAGCCGGAAGTGCTCAGTCAGGCGGAGATCTCCGACACCGCTTACAATGCCTATATCGAGGGAATGCGCCTTGCCGTCTCGGCAAGCTACGGCACGCTCGGTCAGGCGTTGAGAAACTATCGCATCGAGGTCGCCGGAAAGACCGGCACCGCGCAGCACGGCGGCGGTGGCTCGGACCATGTTTCGCTCGTGTGCTACGCGCCGTATGACGACCCGCAGATTGCCATCACCGTGCAGATTGAAAAAGGCTCGTCCGCCTCTCTGCTCGGGCAGATCGCCGTGCAGATTTTCGACGCCTATTTCGGAACGGTCGATCGCATCGACACCGCAGTCGGAGAAAATACGGCGAGCTGAGCGCAAAAATCGGCAGATTTTTCTTGACATTTTTGCATAGGTGTGATAAAGTGTTACAAAGGCTTCTCGAGAAGCCGTAAAAGAAGGAGGAAGCAAAATGTTGGTGCCCTGTGAAAAAATGATCCTCGCCGTCCTTTCGGGGGATGACGCGGAGTCCCTTGTCTACGACCTCGGAGAGCACGGGTTCTATTCCACCATGCTCAGCTCCACGGGCGGCTTCCTGCGCAAGCGCAGCGTGACGCTGATGATCGGTCTGGAGGAAAAGCGCCTGGAAGAGGCGCTGGAAATTCTCAAAAAGCACGCCGGTGCTCGCCTTGAGACGGCCTATCTGTCGCCGAACGGTTCGGTCGGCATGGCGGCTGTCCCTGTCAAGGTCTATAGCGGCGGCATCGCGGCGTTCGTCTTGAATGTGGATCGCTGCGTCAAATTCTAAGCAAAAACCGTTGCGGGCGGGTGCAAACGCACCCACCCGCTTTTTTAGAAAATCGGCTCATCTTAAGTCTTCCCTTGGGGGGAGCAAAGCGGCGGCTCAGGATCGCTTGACAGAGGGAGGATTTTCCATTATAATAATACCGAAAAATAAAAATCGGATGCGCCCCGCAGCGCCGCCGGGAAACGGAGGGATCTT
>CAZGOO010000096.1:0-4056 GCA_964527505.1 uncultured Oscillospiraceae bacterium
CTGGGAAATCAACTACTGACGAAAGGGCGCAAATATGTTCGTTGTGTATCTTCTTGTCGGAATTTACGGGCTGTGCGTCGGCTCCTTTCTCAACGTGGTCATCTACCGCCTGCCGCGCGGGATGAATCTGGCAAAGCCCGGCTCGCACTGCACAAGCTGCGACTATGAACTCAAATGGTACGACAACATTCCCGTTTTGTCGTACATCCTGCTCGGCGGCAAATGCCGCAAGTGCAAAAGCCACATTTCGTTCCGCTACACGGCGGTCGAGCTTCTGAATATGGCACTGTGGCTGCTTGCGGCCGTGTATTTCTGGGAAAGCTCGCCCGTCTACGCGATGGCGGTGATGCTCGCCTCGTCCCTGCTTCTTTGCATCGCGTTTATTGACCTCGAGACGATGTATATCCACGATATCCTCGTGGCGCTTCTGCTCCTCCCCATCGTGATGGCCGCGCTGAGCGGCTATGGCGCGAGCCTCTGGTCGCGCCTCTTCGGCCTCGGCATCGGCGGCGGCGGCTTCGCGCTCGTCTACCTCGCGGCAAAGCTCCTTTTGAAAAAAGAGGGCATGGGCTTCGGCGACGTGCTTTTAATGGCGGCCGTCGGCGCGTTCCTCGGCTGGAAAGCCACGCTCTTTGCAATCTTAGTCGGCAGTCTTTGCGGCTGCCTTGTGCTGCTTCCGATGCGTTTCGCGCAAAAAGACGCGCAGCGGGAGTTCCCCTTTGCGCCGTTTTTAGTCGTCGGCGCGCTGGCCGCGATTTTCTTCGCCGAGCCCGCGCTGGCGTGGTATCTCGGGCTGTTTACACACTAATCGGAAAGGAACCGTGCTATGCAGAAATTCAAATATACTGCCGTAGACATCGACAAAAAGAAGTTCAAGGGCAACTTCCTCGCCGAAAACGAAGAAGATCTGCGCCAGCAGCTTCTGCGTCAGCGTCTGTATCTCATCAAGGCAACGCCCATTTCGGATAAGCCGCCCTCGGCGTTCTTCTCCGTCTCCGGCAAGGTCAAGGTTTCGGAGCTGACGACCTTCTGCCGCCAGTTTGCAATCATGATTGAGTCGGGCGTGTCCATTGTGGATAGTCTGGAAGTGCTCAAAGAGCAGTCCTACTCCGGCTTTTTGCGCAAGGTGCTCGCCGCCGTGCATGAGGATGTCAAATCCGGCATTCTTCTTTCGGAGGCGATGAGCAAGCACAAGCGCGTCTTCCCGCACTTTTTCACCAGCATGACTTTCGTCGGCGAGCAGAGCGGTATGCTCGATGAAGTTCTGCGCTCCGTCGCGGACTACTACGAAAACGACGCGAAAATCCGCTCGAAAACCAAGAGCGCGATGATTTACCCCGCGTTTTTGCTGATTCTGATGGTCGGCATCCTCGTTCTGATGGTTGCGTTCGTCATCCCGACGTTCAGCGACGCCCTTGCGGGCATGGATGTGGAAATGCCCCCTCTGACCTTGGCCATTATGGCCATGAGCGACTGGTTTATCGCAAACTGGATGTATCTCTTCCTCATCATTTTTGCCATCGTGCTCTTTTGCATCATCTTCGCGCGCACGACGAGGGGCAAATACATTTTCCACACCCTGCTTTTGAAGCTGCCCATCGTCGGCAAGGTGCAAACCGCCCTCATTTCCGCCCGCTTTGCCCGCAGCTTCGGCCTGCTTCTCTCGGGCGGTCTGGACATCGTGGACGCGATGGACGACGTTTGCGTCGTCCTCGGCAACAAAAACGTCGAGCGCCGCTTCAAAATGGCGGCCGACGCCGTGCGTCAGGGTCAGAGCCTCACCCGCGCGCTCGACAGCTACCACCTCTTCCCCACGCTTCTGATTCAGATGGTTTCCGTCGGCGAAAAAACCGGCAACCTCGACACCGTGCTGCTGCAATCGTGCGGCTACTTTGACGGCGAAGCCGAGCGCTCGCTCACTTCGATGACGACGCTCATTCAGCCCATCATGCTCGGCATCATCGGCGGCGTGGTCGGACTTCTCTTCTACGCCATCTATTCGCCGATGCTGTCGATCATGTCGATGCTCGATTCGTCGCAGACCACCGTTTCCGCCGTCGTTTGGAGGCTCTTTACGCTATGAATCTGAATTTTGAAATTCTTCAGTTTTTCGTCTATAAAAAGGTCGTTCGCAAGAAAAATTTCGACCAGATTTTAGCCGAAGCCGAGCGTCTGGATATGCCCGTCGAGCGGTATCTGCTCGCGCAGAACCTCTGCAACGAAATTGCCGCGCTCGACGCGCTGGGCGAATTTTTTGAAATGCCCTATATCCAGATGGATATGCTCGAGGTCGATCGCGACCTTCTCTCCCGCTTCGACCTTGCGTTTCTGCGCGCGAAGAAAGTAGTCCCCGTTGCCATCGCCGCAAACGGCACGATGGTCGTTGCCTGCGCGCGCCCTCTGGATTTCGCGTCGATGTCGGCCATCAGCTCGGTGTTCCACGGCCGCGTGGAATATATCCTTGTCCCGCCCACGCAAATTGACGTTTTTATCGACGGCGAATTGGCCATCAAGTCCACCGCCGTCGCGCTGAGCAACATCAACAAAAACAACGACGAGCGCATCATCGAGCGCGGCATGGGCGCCGGCGAAGTGCGCCTCGACTCCGACGAGGACGTTATCAACGCGCCGACGGTGCGTCTGGTAGACTCCATCATCAAAGAGGCCATCCCTTTCCGCGCGTCGGATATCCACATCGAGCCTTTCGAGCAGTTCGTCACCGTTCGCTACCGTATCGACGGCCGCCTGAACGAGCGCGCGCGCTTCTCCATCGAGTCCTACCCCGCCATCGCCGCGCGCGTGAAGATCATGTCCGGCATCAACATCGCCGAAAAGCGCATCCCGCAGGACGGCCGCATCAACATGACCATCAACGGCTCGGAATACGACTTCCGTGTTTCGACCCTGCCGACGGTTTACGGCGAAAAGTTCGTTATCCGTGTGCTCGACAAGAGCGCGTTCAACCTCTCGCGTACCGAGCTGGGCTTCACCACCAAGGCCAACGAAGTCGTTGACCGCATGATCGCCCGCCCGCACGGCATCATCCTTATGTCCGGCCCGACCGGCTGCGGCAAGTCCACCACGCTCTATACCTTCCTGCGCGAGCTCAACCGCCCGGACGTGAACATCGTCACGGTCGAAGACCCCGTGGAATACACCATGCCCGGCATCAATCAGGTCAGCGTCAACAACAAAGCCAACCTCACTTTCGCAACCGCCCTGCGCTCAATCATGCGTCAGGACCCCGATGTTATCATGATCGGCGAAATTCGTGACGAGGAGACGGCGCAGATCGCCGTCCGCGCCGCCATCACCGGCCACCTCGTCTTTTCCACCATCCACACGAACGACGCGCCCGGCGTCTTGACCCGTCTGACGGATATGGGCATTTCGCAGTATTTCGTTGCCGACGCGCTCATCGGCGTCATCTCCCAGCGTCTGGTCAAGCGCCTTTGCCCCGCGTGCAAGCGCAAGGGCAAAACGAACGCCGTGGAGATGAAGATGCTCAAGCTCGACGAGCCCGTGACCATCTGCCGCCCGAAGGGCTGCCAGTTCTGCAACGGCACGGGCTATCGCGGCCGTACCGCCGTGCACGAAATCATGTACCTCGACGAATCCATCCGCGACGCTTTGGCTTCGGACATTTCCGCCGAGCAGCTCCGCGAAACCGCGCGCCGCAGCGGCATGACCACGATTTGGGAAAACTGCCGCGAGTATGTGCTGCGCGGCGTGACCAGCGTGCAGGAGCTGATGGCGCTTTCCATGGAGTAAGGGCTATGAGAAAGGGCTTCACGCTTTGGGAAATCCTCGTCGTGCTTATCGTGCTGAGCATTTTGCTGGCGGTGCTCCTGCCGAACTGGAGCGCCATTTTCGGCAAAACCGATAACGCCACCGCGCTTGCCGAAGCGCAGACGGTTGCAAATGAGCTTCTTTCGGTGCTGCTCGGCGAGCACAGCGACGACGCGGCGGATTTTGTGATTTTCATTCAAAAAGGCAGCGGCATTTTCACCTACGGCTACGACGCTTCGCAGACGAAGCTGCTGCAATGCCGCATCG
>CAZGOO010000097.1:0-4045 GCA_964527505.1 uncultured Oscillospiraceae bacterium
AGAATCTGCGCCACGCCCTCGGTTTGCACATACTGCGTCAGCTTCATCGGGTCGCGCTCGCAGACGAGTTTTTCCTCGGGCACGCCCGCAAGCAGCAGCCGCACGCGGTGATCGAGCGCCCGCTCGCCGCCGATGATGATTTTTCGGATGCAGTCGCGGTTGAGAAATTCAAAGTCCGTGTCGTAGATCCACGCCGCCGTTTCGGATTTGAGCGGGCTGTCGAAGGTCAAGCCGAGCATGAGTACCAATTCTTTCGGCTGCGTATCTTCGCCGATGCGCGCAAAGACCGCCGACGCGGCGGCGGGATTTTGCCCCTTGACCATCTGCGTGCGCAGCTCCACGCCGCAAACCGTCTTTCCCTGCGTCTCGCGCGAAGCCGGAAGCGAAACGTGCGCCAAATGCTCGGCCAGACGCGCAGGCTCGATGCCGAAGTCGCGTAAGGTGGCAATCACGGCCGCTTCATTATAAATATTGTAGACCGAGTCGGACAAAAGCGGGTATTTTTCCACGCCCTGCGGCTCCTGCACCGTCAAAATTCCGTTCTTCGCGCTTATAACGCGATATTCCGGCTCCGGGCTTTTCAGTCCGCACTGCGGGCAGAAAAAGCGACCGATGTGGCGATACTGCCGATATTCGTACTGCGGCTGCGCGCCGCAGCGCGGGCAGACCGTAAATTCCGGCGAAATGCTCTGCGGCGGGTCAAGATGCAGATTTTCCGCGCCGAAGCGAACGACGCGGTTTTTTTCGCCCAAAAAGCAGCTTAAAGGGTCGTCCGCGTTGAGTACGAGCGTCGTCTCTTCGCTTCGCTGCGCGGCAAGCGCGAGCCTGCTTTGGATGTATTCGGGGTTCGCGTTTCGCAGCATGGAGTCGCGCCCGATGTTCGTCACCACCAGATACTTCGGCGCGATGCGCGGCACATTCAGTGGCGACAAAAGCTCGTCGCTTTCGACCACCGCCGCGTCGCGGACGGAGCGATTGCGCCAGTTCGTCGCGTCGAGAAAGACACGCGCCTGCCCGGCGTGGTGATTTGCGCCCCAGTCGTTAAATGACACGCGCATTTCTTCGCGCTGCAAGACCTGCGCGATGAGATTCGTCACGCTGGTTTTTCCGTTCGTTCCCGAAACGCAGACGGTCAGCGCGGGCTTGGCCACATCTTCCAGAAACCGCTCGCACAGGCGCATGGAGATCATCCCCGGGCGGTCGGACTGGGTTCTGTCCTGACGGTCGAGATTCCATTTACAGAGCTTGCCCGCCCAAAGCGCGGGATAAAACATCGGAGATTTCATACGCTTCTCCCCTTTCGTACTTTTCTATTCTACCGCATTTTCTTCCCGACTGCAAGAGCAAAATTCCGCGCATAATGCGCCGCATTTTCGCCATACTAAGAGGCAAAAGCGCATCGGAGGAGTTTTATGGAACGTTTCGGCAGGCAAAGCCTGAAAATGAGCCGTCCGCCCGCCGTCGAGAGCTACGCGGCCGCCGTCGGCAAAAAAGAGGGGCAGGGGCCGCTCGGGGCGCTGTTTGACCTTGTGTCGCAGGACACGCTCTTCGGGCAGAAAACGTGGGAGCAGGCAGAGACGCAGATGCAGAAGCTCGCGCTGCAAGCCGCGCTGGAAAAAGTCGGCCTGTGTGAAAAAGACCTCGACGCGGCCTTTGTGGGCGACCTTTTGAACCAGTGCATCGGCTCGAATTTCGCCCTGCGCGATACGCACATCCCCACCTTCGGGCTTTACGGCGCCTGCTCAACGATGGCCGAGGGGCTGCTTCTGGCGGCCATCGGCATAGACAGCGGCGCCTTTCGCCGCACGCTCACGCTCAGCTCCTCCCATTTTGCCGCCTCGGAGCGGCAATACCGCTTCCCGCTCGGCTACGGCGGCCAGCGCGCGCCGACGGCGCAGTGGACGGTGACGGGCGCGGGCGCGGTCCTTTTGTCGCATCGGGGCAAGGGGCCGTTCGTTACCGCCGCGACGGTCGGAACGCTCGTGGACTGCGGCATCAAGGACGCAAACAACATGGGCGCGGCCATGGCGCCTGCGGCCTATGAGACGCTGCGCGCACATTTTGACGAACTTTCCCTCGCCCCGGAGGACTACGATTTGATCGTCACGGGCGATTTGGGGTATCTCGGAAGCGACCTTGTGCGCGCGCTGTTCGAGCGCGACGGCGTGAAGCTCGGCACGCGCTACGACGACTGCGGCTGTCGCATTTTCGAGCGCAAGGCGCAGGATGTACACTGCGGCGGCTCGGGCTGCGGATGCAGCGCAAGCGTTCTTTGCGCGGAGCTTTTGAACAAATTACGTTCGGGCGAGCTGCAAAATCTTCTTTTCTGCGGAACGGGCGCGCTTTTGTCGCCCGTGTCCACGCAGCAGGGGCAGAGCATCCCCGCCGTGTGCCACGCGGTGGCGTTTTCTTCGGAAAGGAGCGTCTGATGGACTATCTGAAAGCCTTTGTGATTGGCGGGGCACTGTGCGTACTCGGCCAGATTTTAATCGACAAAACGAAGCTCACGCCCGCGCGGATTTTGGTTTCCTATGTCGTTGCGGGCGTGATTCTGGGCGCGGTGGGGCTTTACCGTCCCTTTGCCGAGTTTGCCGGCGCGGGCGCGACCGTCCCCCTGACGGGCTTCGGCTACGCCATCTCGAAAGGCGTCAAGGAAGCCATCGCGCGCGACGGCTTCTGGGGAATTTTCACGGGCGGCCTCGGCGCAACGGCGGGCGGCATCACCGCCGCCATCGTTTTCGGCACGTTTGCGGGCTTTCTCTTCAAGCCGAAGGATAAATAGCCGCGCGGCGGGAAAACTATCGGAAACTCATGAAAGGAGGCGCGCAACATGGAACACCGCAACACAAACGAGCAGGAGCGCAAGAATCAGAAGCAGAACGAAAAGCAGAACGAGAAAAAATGCGAATCGACGCAGCAAAATCGCAATCAAAACGCACGCAACTGCAAATAAAAAACCGCCCTCTCCGCTTTTTCGGCGAAGAGGGCATTTTTTACGGCGCGTCGTGCGCGGCGATGCGCGCGGGGAAGGTTCCCGTGCCGTTTCCGACGGTCAGTCGGTAGCACTTTGCCAAGGCGCGCCATGTAAAGCGG
Organism: uncultured Oscillospiraceae bacterium; assembly: GCA_964527505.1. GTDB lineage: Bacteria > Bacillota > Clostridia > Oscillospirales > Oscillospiraceae > JAZOXB01. The sequence continues at coordinate 3,094 of CAZGOO010000097.1, forward strand.
TCAACTTCCCCCGTCTCGGGCAGACGCGCACGCGACTGAAACCACGAAAGCGCCTGCGCCGTCTGACGGTCGAGCACGCCCGAGATACGAAGCTGCGGCATTTCGGGGAAAAATTGCCGCAAAACGCAAAGCATCGCCTGAATGAGTGGCAGATGCAGATTCTCCGAGCCCTGCGCAAACACCTGATTCGGGTCGAGCGCAAGGCGCAAAGGCTCCGCCTCCTCCTGCAAAATGCAGGCGTTTTCATAAGCGCGGCGCACGGCGTTCCACGTCGCTTCGTCGCACACGCCCGTTTGCGCAAGGCCGTTTTCCTTTTGAAAATCGCGCACCGCGCGCTCCGTCTCCTCCCCGTAAATGCCGTCGCTTGCAAGAAATTTCGTGGAATCCAGACGGCGCAGCATCGTTTGCAAGGTAAAAATCGAAGTTGTCATACGCCCTCCTAATTAAAATCCGTGTCGCCCGGGCGCAGCGGCGTGCCGGGGTAGCGGAAGCTCCCCTCCTCCACCGTTCGGATGCCTCGGTAGCGGTCGTAGAGCGAATACCATGTCTGCGCGCCGACCACGCCGTCCACCTGTAGCCCCGCAAAGCGCTGATAAGCGCGCACCGCCGCGAAAGTCGCGCTGCCGAAAATCCCGTCCACCGCCACGCGCGGCACGGCGTCAATGTATTCCGAAACCGTCGCGAGCATATACTGAAGCTGGCGCACCTTCGTTCCGCTTGCGCCGCTTTGCAGCGTCTGCACGAGCTGCCAGTTAAAGCCGTAAAAGGTCTGCCCGAGGGAAATGAGCTCCGAGAGGCGGTTGACGCCCACATAAATGCGCACGGCTGAGTACCACGTCGCCTTGCCGACCACACCGTCCGGCTCGAGCGAAAAAATTTCCTGAAACTGCTCGACCGCCCGCTCGGTCTGCGCGCCGAAAATGCCGTCCACGGGGTCAATGCGCGGGATAGA
>CAZGOO010000098.1:0-4035 GCA_964527505.1 uncultured Oscillospiraceae bacterium
TAGAGCATCACGGTGTTTTTCAGCAGCGTGCCGCGCTTGCCGCGCAGATTGGGTCGTTTCATCGCAAGATTCTGTCCTTTCGTTTTACCGCCTCTTATTATATTGTAACGATTCGCGCCTGTCAAGGCATCGTTTTGCCGCAGGCGGCATAGAATAAAGAGTTATGGAAAGGAGGTGCGCGCCATGCCGACGGACGAGGGAGACATCGATGATCTGATCTTCGAGGGCGAAGAGCCGCGCGAATCGACGCGGTAGCATAAAAAATGCCGCGCCGAGGCTTCGGCGCGGCAAAGTCCGCCGTTTTTTGCGGCGGAGACGAAAGGAAGATAACAAATCAGCTTTTGGGAAGGTCAAAAACGCCCGCGCGGTCAAGCAGGACAAGCACGCGCACCGCGTCCTCGCCCAGCCGCAGCCGCAATTCTTCGCCCTGCCCGCCGTAGCCCTGCAAAATGCCGCGCTCGGCTAACTTTTCCAGCGTGGGGCGGTAGAAGGGGTCGGTCACGTCCTTGAGAAGTTCATATCGCATCTCGGCAGCCTCCTTTCCGAAAGATTCGGCGATGCACGCCGCCTCCGCTTCGGCGAGCGTGCAGAGGTTTTCGTCGCGCAGAAGCCAATTTGCGCTGCGCGTGTTGGTGTGAAAGCTGTGCTCGATGAGCAGCGCGGGCGTGCCGAGCGCGACCGAGTGGCGCAAAATGCCGTAATAATCCGCGTCGCCCGCGCCGTTTGCGCGGGTCTGCACGCGCGAAGTCTGCTTTGTGCCCATCACGCTTGCGACCACTTCGGCCAGATTTTCGGCAAGTGCGCGCATCTGGCCGTTAATGGAGCGAAAAACGCCCACGCGGTCTACGTTTTCGTTTGCTTCGTTGCCCACGGCGTCCGAATGCAGGCTCACAAGCAGGTCGCAGCCTTTTCCGCAAAGCGCCCGCGTGTAGAGAGAGGGGTTGTCGTGTACGCTTTTGCGCGTACAGACGGCCTCGATGCCGTAGTCTTGCAGCGCCTCTTTCAAAAAGCCCTGCAAGGCGAACATTCGGTTGCCCTCGAAGTATTCGGCGACGGCGGGGCTTTGGTTCTGCCCGAAGCCGTGGCCTGCGTCAATACAGATTTTCATTGAGAAGTGCCTCCTTTTTTCTCCGTTTGCGTTCCGAAATAAAAGCTGATGACGACGGTAAACACCGTCAGAAATTGCTCTGCCGAGAGCTCCCCGCGCAGCGCCAGCGCGCCGAAAACGGCCGTCAGCGCCACCGTGACAAGGGATTTCACGCAAAGCAGCTTCGCAAATCGTTCCTTCATCTGTCCGTCACCCCCTCCAGCGCGTCCATGCGGCGGCTCAGCGCGCCGATGCGCTCTTCAAGTATGGGAATGCGCTCGCCGAAGCGATTGTGGCGATCGACCTTTTCCTCCAGACGGCTCAGGCGGTAATTCGTCAGCTTCGAGGAGGCCAGAATGCCGCCGAGCGAGCCGAGGAGCGTCCCGGAAAGAGACAAAAGCGCCACGACGATTTCACTGTTCATTCGCTCACCTCCCGCATACCCGTTTTCACCCTTACCGACAATTTATGCCGAAGTTGCCCGATTTTGTGCAACAGCTTGCAAAATTTCCCGCGATATGATAAAATATTTTTTGAGGTGAGGCTTGATGCGACAACAGGCGACCAAGCATCTCATCCAGACGTCGTTCCGCGCGTTGCTGATTGCAAAGCCGCTCGATCGGATCACCGTGCGCGACATCGTGGAAGAGTGCGACCTGACGCGAAATACCTTTTATTATCACTATGAGGACATCTACGATCTCTTTGATGACTATCTCGAAACGCGCACGCGCGACGTTTTGCGCACGCTCCCGCCGCAAAGCCCATGGAGCGAGGTGCTTTTGCAGACCCTGCACGCCGTTTTCGAGACGCCGCAGACCGCGCGGCACATTTTCTTCTCCAAAAAGCGCGACACCTTGCAGCGCTATTTGCAGCGGGTCGTTGCCGAGGCGATCGAGCGCAGCACGGAGGAAAGCGGCGCGGGGCTTCAGTGCGCCGCGGGCGATCGCAGGCTCATCTGCGACGCGTGCTCGCACGCGCTTTACGGCCTGCTCGAGCAGTGGCTCACGGGCGCAGACGCCGCCCATCTCGATGAAAACCTGCGCCGCGTGACGCAGCTCTTTGAAGGCGCGGTGCGCGCCGCCCTTGAGCGCAGCGCAAAAGAAAGGAAGGCGCCCCGATGAAAAAACGACCGACGCTCGTGCAGAGCGCGAAAATAACGAATGTGGTCGCAGCCGCGTTGATGGCGCTCAGCGGCCTTGCGCTGATTCTCCTGCCCGATTTGGAAAGCACGCAGCCGCAGCGCATTTTGCTGGCGGTGCTCTTCTTCCTCAACGGCGCGGCGCGCCTTTTGGGGTATTTCTGCAACGACCTTTACCGCCTTGCCTTTCAGTTTGACTTCGCATGGGGCATTTTCAGCGCGGTTCTGGCCGCGGCCATCGCCTTTGCGCCGGACAAGGCGTTTAACGGCCTGCCGATGCTTTTAACGGCCTATGTGGTGCTCGACGCGCTTTTGAAGCTGCAAATGAGCGTCGATGCGCGCCGCTTCGGGATGCACGGATGGATTGCGATGCTGGCAACGTCCGTGTTCATCGCCTTGGCGGGCGTCGGCTGCACGGTCGCGCTCTTGGCAGACCTCTGGCGCGCGTCTTTGGCCGTGGGGCTTGCCCTGTGCGCCGACGGACTGGAAAACATCTGGATCACCGCCTACGCCGTGCGCGTTCGCGTGCGCAAAAAGAATCTCGGCGAGCGCTTTTCCCTCGACGAGGACGAATAAGGAGACAAAAAATGACCTTTTCCCCCCAAACGATGGATTTTCTCTGGGGCATTCGCTTCAATAACGACCGCGACTGGTTCGCCGCCCACAAAAAGGACTATCAGGCCACGCTCTATGAGCCGATGAAAGCCCTTGCCGCGCAGGTTTCCGAGCCCTTTGTGCGCGAGGGTGGGCTGCGGCTGCATCTTTCGCGCATCTACCGCGATATGCGGATGCACCCGACCACGTTTTATAAAGACAGCCTGTGGTTTTGCATCCAGTACCCCGGCGAGGGGTGGCTGGCCGAGCCGAGCCTCTGCTTCGAGGTCAAGCCCGAGGGCTATAACTACGGCTTTCTCTACTGGGGCGCGAAGCCCGCGCAGATGAAAGCCCTGCGCGCGAAAATGGCGCTCGCGCCCGATAAATTTCTGGAAATGCTCGAAAACGCGCAAAAAGAAAGCGGCCTGACGCTCACGGGCAAGCCCTATAAGCAGCCGCCGTCGGTGTGCCCGGATGAGCGCCTGCAGCCGTATTACGCGCTGCGAAACCTCTATGCGCTGCGCGAAGCGCCGCCGGACGAGCTTTTGTTCTCAACGGCGCTGGCCGACGAGCTTGTGCGCGTGTTTCGGCTGTGGCTGCCCGTTTTGGAATACTGCCGCGCGAGCGACGATTGAAATTTCGCCGATAAAAATTGAAAATTCGGAAAAAATAACCCCGCCGAAGCGCACGAATCGTGCCGTTTCAGCGGGTTTTATTTTTTACCAAGGCAACGCCGCAAGGATTTGTCAGCGTGCCGCGCGTTCGAGCGGGTACAATAGAGAAAAAATCACTGCGGGAGGACGGAAATGAAACATTCGATTTTTCGCATCGCCGCGCTGCTTTGCCTGCTTTGTTTGCTTTGCGGCGTATGCGCGGCCATGCCGCAAACGCTCATCGTCGGCGGCGGCGCGGTCGGCATGGAGGTTCGGGCGAACGGCGTATTCGTCGCGGAGCTCTCCGCCGACGCACCGAAGCGCGCGGGGCTGCGCTGCGGCGACGTGATCTGCGCGGTCAACGGGCAGGCGGTCGATACGCCCGAGGCGCTGGCGCGCATCGTTCGCGAAAGCGGCGGGGCAAAACTGACACTCACCCTTGTACGCGACGGGCGGGAAAAGCGCGTGGCGCTCTCGCCCTATGCCGCCGAGGAGGGCTGGAAGCTCGGCGTGCGCGTGCGCGAGCGCATTTCGGGCATCGGCACGCTCACTTTTTATGA